>JAEUWB010000057.1 GCA_016786595.1 bacterium
TTAGGTGCTTTGCCGGGACGGAACCCCTTGATCGAAACTTTTGTTCGAGTGCGATTCAGTTGTTGGGTGTAATGATTTGAGTATTCAGAATTGGGGATTTGGAACTGAATTTTGCGTCCGATTTCTGAAATTTTGTCTACTGTGATGCGTGCTTCCATGTTCATACTACTTTGTTCAATTTGTCTTTAGTCAGAAAAGAAAAAAATGCGGGAGGAGGGACTTGAACCCACAAACCTTACGGCGCTAGGTTCTAAGCCTAGTGTGTTTGCCAATTTCACCACTCCCGCGAGTGTCACTTCGTTTTCAAGTGTTTGGGTGATCAGAGATTCGAACTCTGGACCCGCTGATTAAGAGTCAGCTGCTCTACCAACTGAGCTAATCACCCACAATCTAAAAAACTACAACCCTATTGCTCAGTTGGTAGGTCCTGCGTTAGCAGGACAAACAAATAGGGTCAACTGAGCTAATCACCCACACATTAAGACAACCGGGCGACTGCTCGTCCGCCGTAGCCTTGGCGAAGGCGGAAGCTAATCACCCACAAGTATTAATCTTGTTACTTTAGAGCAATTCACTATTCTACATAACAAATAATGGATTGCTCTAAGGAGCGCTTGCTAAGCGCTCCCGGAGACTAAAACTCCGATTTAGTCTCCGTAATGTTGTGTAAAGATTAATTTTTACACGACCAGTATAATCTAGAGCGTTTCTTCAGATATTCTTCTGTCTCGCCGTAGGCGAGGCCTTTTGTTGCTACACTAAAAAGTGAAACCCTCTAAACAAGGCGAAAAGCTTTACACTAACTAGAACGATTTGTTAAGGGGGTCAAAACGCCTTATTTTTCAAGGGTTTTTCTAAAAAAGCTCCTATCTGGCACGTCCAGATCACGTAAATTATTCTCCTAGTTAGAGTAGATCGGCCCTACGCCGTTTTAAGATCAAGCAGATCAAATCGTCGCACAGTCGATTACAAAGCGATATTTAACGTCGCTTTTGATCATCCGCTCATAGGCAGTATTGATTTGCTGCACTGGAATCAATTCGATGTCGGAAACAATATTATGTTCTGCACAGAAATCGAGCATTTCCTGAGTTTCCTTAATTCCACCAATCAGTGAACCAGCAATTGCACGGCGACCAACGATCAGAGTTCCGATGTTTGGAGACGGGTGAGCATGTTCGGGTAATCCCACCAAACACATTGTGCCGTCGCGCTTCAAGAGCTGAGTATAGAGATCGAGATTATGTGAGGCGGCCACAGTATTTAAGATAAAATCAAAACTACGCAGGTGATTGCTAAACTCAGCTTCGTTTTTAGAAATCACTACCTGGTCAGCACCAAGCCGTTTGGCATCGGCGATTTTATTTTCAGATGTTGTAAAAAGCACGGTTTCTGCGCCAAAGGCATGGGCAAATTTTAAGCCCATGTGACCAAGACCACCGAGTCCGACGATTCCCACTTTTTGTCCTTTGCCAACTTTCCAATGGCGTAGCGGCGAGTACGTGGTAATGCCTGCGCATAAAAGCGGAGCAGTTGCTGCGAGGTTAAGTTTGGGAGAAATTTTTAGAACAAACTTCTCGTCAACAACGATTGAAGTAGAATAGCCGCCATAAGTTTTTTGTCCGGGAAAATGCTTGTCAGGGCTATTATAAGTGAAAGTCTTCCCCTCACCTTCACAATATTGTTCAAGTCCATCTGTACAGCTTATGCAGCGCCGGCATGAATCGACAAGGCAGCCCACGCCGACTGCGTCTCCGACTTTAAAGCGCGTGACTTGATTACCTACTTGCGTGACGATGCCTACGAGTTCATGACCAGGGACTACCGGGTAAGTTGTTCCAGCCCATTCGTTACGCGCGGTATGGATGTCAGAGTGACAAACACCACAATAGGAAATTGCAAATTGCACATCGGCCGGACCGACTTTGCGGCGAACGATTTCGAGTGGGCCTAATGGCTCATGCGGATTAAAGGCTGCATAACATTTCACAGAAGTCATAGATCATTAGCTCCAAAGTGTTAGCTTACTCCAGGGGAGCAGATACTATTGTTGGCAATTATGCAATCTAAACAAGTTAGGCGTCTAGAGCCCGGGCATTTCTAAGTTCTGTTTTCCTGATACGGTCGCGGCTTTTTCTGAGACGTTGTCCAATATTTTCCTTAACGGCATGAGCTAGATGCGAAATGCCCTCATAAATATTAGAAGTCTGGTCAGTCAACACGATATTACCGCGAGGCATTAAGCGAACTCGAATTGAAATTTTCTTGTCAATTCCTCCTCGAGGGCCGTTAACATCCGAGACAATTACATTGACGTCGCGAATATTTTCATCGAAGCAATCTAAGGCGAACGACAACTTACGATGTATAGTGTCCTGCAGATCGTCATCCAAATCTGCATTAGTATGAGTAACATTAATTTTTGGCATAATTATATTCTCCTCTATTGTCATTTAGTTGTATTATGCCCGGAGTTTATGTATAGTAATATTAGATATTAATTATTATATAAATTGAAATTATAAATATATATGCATTGGCTTAATTATCATCATCTATATTACTTCTGGCACATCGCAAAATCAGGCAGCATCACTGCGGCATGCAAAATATTAAAACTTGCCCAACCGACATTAAGCGCACAGTTAAAATCATTTGAAGATTCTTTAGGTGAGCCAGTCTTTGATCGCGTCGGCAGAAATTTAGTGCTCACAGAAACAGGCACAATCGTCTTCAAATATGCAGAACAAATTTTTGCGTTAGGCAATGAATTAATTGACGTTGTCGAAGGTAAAAGCATTATTCGCACAGAGCATTTACGAATTGGAATTGCCGATGTTGTCCCCAAGCATCTTGCCTATAAGGTCATTTCGCCAATCCTTAAGCTTGATCCAACTCCAAAAATTACCTGCTCAGAGGATAACTCCGAAAAACTCCTGGCTGCTCTGGCAATTCAAGAATTAGACATAGTGCTGGCTGATTCTCCCCTACCTCCTTCAACGCGCGTCAGAGCCTATAACCATCTTGCGCATGAAGCTACTGTTTCATTTGTCGCCACAAAATCTTTAGCCGAAAAGCACCGACGCAATTTTCCTAGAAGCTTAAATCACTGTCCAATTCTACTGCCCAGTCAAAACTCAGTCTTACGGCGTGAGCTTACGATCTTTTTTGAGAATCAGAATATTACGCCGCATATTGCTGCTGAATTTGACGACAGTGCTTTAATGAAAATTTTTGGCGCAAATGGCCTGGGAGCATTGCCTATTCCAAGTTCTGTGGAAAAAGACGTATGCAAGGAATTTAACTTGAAACTTGTCGGACGGATCGAAAGCATCAAAGAACGACTATACTTAATTTCGCTGGAACGTCGCATCAAGAGCCCTATCGTCAATTTAATGCTGCAATCGGCAAACAAAACATAAAAGAAACAATATATTTATAAAAACTATAATATAGTTTGATTGTATTTATTCGACCTTAAAGCGAGCTTAATGCATATTAGCTAAATATTATTTTATTGAGGTGACGTGAACGAGTTAATTTTATTTCCAATTTCAGAATATTGGTGGCTATACCTTGCGTTTATTGGCTTTGTCGCTTTGATGCTGGCCCTCGATCTTGGCGTTTTTCACAAAGACGCTCATGAAGTTTCCTTTAAGGAAGCCGCAACTTGGAGTGTCGCCTGGGTAAGCCTGGCTTTAATCTTCAATTACGGGTTTTATCAATATGCTCTGTGGAAGTTCCCGATGGATCCACGCTTAGCGCAAATCCCTGATTTCAATGCCATCGCTTCTGCCGAAAGGGTGGCGCTGGAATTTTTAACCGGATTTGTTGTCGAAAAGAGCCTTGCTGTTGATAACATTTTCGTCTTCGTTATTGTCTTTGCTTTTTTTGGTATACCAGCCAAGTATCAGCATCGCGTTTTGTTCTGGGGGATTATTGGAGCAGTTTTCTTCCGTGCAATTTTTATTGGGGTTGGTTCGGTGCTGATGCAGTATAAAGCAATCGTAATCTTCTTCGGAGCATTGCTGATTTTAACTGGAATAAAGATTTTCTTTGCACCACAAAAGCCAATTGATCCAGGGAAAAACCCGCTGATTAAATGGCTTAAACGCTCGCTACCCGTCACAGATAAAATTCATGGAGATAAATTTTTTATCAAGCAAGACGGAAAGCGCTATATTACACCGCTATTTCTTGCCTTAATTTTCATTGAACTCAGCGATATAATTTTTGCAATTGATTCAGTGCCAGCAATTTTTGCACTAAGCTCCGAACCATTAATCGTCTTTACTTCAAACATTTTTGCAATCCTTGGACTACGTGCAATGTATTTCCTACTAGCAGGAGTTGTCGATAAATTTTACCTCTTAAAATATGCGCTTGGCGTAGTTTTAGTCTTCGTGGGTTTAAAAATGGCTTGGCTCAATCAGGCCTTTGGCGGCAAATTCCCAATTTCTTGGTCGCTAATAATCATTACAACAATCATTGGAACTGGAATTGCAGCTTCGCTGCTTCGCAAAAAACCTGAGAGCGTTTTACCTGCATGACCCAACTTTCGATCTCAAATCGAAACCTATTAGTCGGATGGGCAGGGATTATTGCAATCTGTGCCCTGACTTATTTAGTGATCAAGCCATTTATCGGCGCATTAGCCTGGGCCGTGCTGCTAGTGATCACTACATGGCCTGCTTATCGCCAATTAAAATATTATTTACGAAAATTATCTAATCGCTTCGCCGAAGCTGCCCCGTTGATTATGACTGGCGTACTAACGATTGGAATTTTCGCGATCTTTCTTCCATTATTTGGAGAACTAGCAAAAGAGCTCAATGCGGTCCTAATCTTTAGTCAACAGATTGACTCTAAGCAAAAATTAGAGAGCTTGCTGGTCGACATTCCACTAATCGGCTCGATTCTCAAAGAGCATTTGGCTTATACGGGCCCGCAATTAGCGCAGATTGTCATTGAACATCAAGGCAAGATTACAGCCACTTTAGCTAGCACTCTACAAGGTGTCGGTAAGGCCTTATTCACAACCCTCTTTGCACTCTTTACCTCGTTTTTTCTCTACAAATATGGTGAAAAAATTCGCGTGAAATTTGCTGATCTGGCCTACCATGTTGGGGGATCTAAAACTGAAGCAATTATTGTCACACTCAAGGCGACTCTGATTGGCACGGTTTACGGAATCCTACTCACAGCTCTCGTGCAAGGAGCGTTAGCTGGGATTGGTTTTTACTTTGCCGGCTCGAGCACGCCATTGTTATACGCGGCCTTAGTGACAATCGTTTCCCCGATCCCCTTTGGAGCTCCATTGATATATCTGCCGGCAATTGGGGCGATGTATTACCATGGTGGCGAGCTTGAAGTTTTAATTCCGCTTTTACTTTGGTGTATAGCGATTGTCAGCACCGCCGACAATTTTTTAAGACCAATTTTTGTTAGTCAAACAGTCAATATGTCTTTTTATCTAGTCGTAATTGGAATCCTCGGGGGATTACTGGCCTTTGGCTTTATTGGTCTATTCTACGGGCCAGTAATTATGGCAGCAAGCTACGCACTGTGGAGCGCGCTGACGGAGAACGATGGCGGCGCAAGAATCAATACTCCAACAGATTAGCTATTAAAAGCGATAAGTCAGGCCCCCACGCACGCGATAGCTAGGAGCAATTTGAGTTCCGCTACTATCATAGTCGATTGGGAAATCAATCTCGAAGTTAGCAAAGAGATTACTATTTGAGACTAAAATAATTTCAGGGCCCCAGAAAATTGAATCAACGCTCGTAGCTGGATCGACCACACCGTCACGCTTGTCTTTGCCCTTATGCTCCCCGGAGATATTAAGACGCGCTGCGATTTGCTGATCTTCGCCCATATAGAAGTAGTGACCGGGTCCAAAATCCCAGAGCAAATCATCAGCGTAGCGATAGTCGTAGTCACCTTCCGTACGCAAAGAATAATTGATTGAAGCCCTCACAAACGTGCGGTGCACTTCGTAAAATAAATTTAGGACCAACGGCACATCCACCGATCCTGAACCTAGACTTAAGTCGTGCCCGTGAACTGCGTGCGCCATTTGCTCTTCTGCATGGCCCTCATCACCGTGATCTTCGTCGCCGTGTAACGTCTGGATTTTTTGGTGTTCCATCATGTGATGATCATGCTCGACCTCATCTTCGTGATCAGTTTCGTCAGCCGCTGGCATGTCTTCATGGTGTTCATCGTGCTCTTCTGGTTTAAGCAATGCAGTGTCCCCAGTTGGCAACTTAAGACCAAAAAGCAACTGCGCGCTAAAATATGTATCCTTTTCTGCATAGCGATACGGGAAGTAGCTAGCTAATAAGATCACATCGCCGATGCCGGATTCAGAACCTTTCTCAGTAGTATTGTCCTCAAACTTTTTATATTGGCGATCGATATAAGGGAGAATTAATTTGGCACCATAACGCTCATTAAAGTCATAGGTCCCCATGACTTGCGTGATAGAGCTGCGGACATACTGGTCATGTTCATTCTCGATTTTTTTACCCTCAACGCGAATTTCATCAAAATTCGTGTACTGCTCAGCAAGAGTAAGCTGCAGTCTCTGCGGTGCAGGTTTGTGCGACTCCAAAGAGCTATAAATTGCACACAAGTCACATGCAGCTGCACTGTGGACAAAAACAAGCGCTAAGACCAAAGCAATCAATAAAACATTTCTGTGGGACATCGTCTTGCTCCAAATATAACTTCGGAGTTGATACATTGGTCGCTGAAAAATGTCACTGCGACAATTTGTCGCAGCTTATTTTAAATTTTGTGGGATTTTTTGCAGTTTACGTTGCAGCGAGCGGCGATCAATCCTCAAGGCCTTGGCTGCATGGGTAATATTTCCCTGATATTCGAAGAGGATTCTTTGAATGTGATCCCATTCAACTTGGTCAATACTAGGAATTTCTACTTGTGCTTGCGGCTCATAATCGAAAGCACAAATTACCTCTTGAACCGAGCAAGGCTTAGTCAAATATGAAATGGCCCCGCGTTTGATCGCTGCCTGAGTCGTAGCGATGCTACCATAGCCAGTTAAAATTACAATCTGCAAGTTCGCATCATGATCTAACAACATCGAAAGCCCTGACAAGCCGTCAACTTCCGGCATTTTTAAATCAAGCACAACATGTGTAATCTTGTGAGCAGAACAAATTTCCAGTGCAGCACTTACATTTGCAGCCGACAAGGCAAAATGCCCGCGCAGGATTAATGCCTCGGTAAGTTTTTTCCGAAAGTTATCATCGTCATCGACAACTAAATATAGTTTTTCATCTGCGTCCATACAACCTTACGTGGGATTTCAATTTTCACTAGCGTTCCTTGGTCAACTGTCGAATCATACTCAATCTCACCGTCCAAACTGCGAATAAACGTCTTAGAAATAAATACGCCTAAACCCATCCCACGACCAGCGGACTTCGTCGTAAAGAAAGGTTCCCCGATGCGAGGCAAATTAAGTTCCGCAATACCCTCACCTCGATCTTGCACCGAGACTATCAGCTTTCGATCATCTGCTGTAATTTTAATATTAATCGCAGCATTTCCGGGCGAGGCTTCGATCGCATTATTAATAATGTTTTTGATACTTTGCAAAAATCCTTCCAAAGGAATTGTCACTGATTGCTCGCACTCAACACAGTCAAGCTGCAGTCGGCTGCGCACTGCTGGCGGGTATTCTTGTCTTAAGCGTTCAACAATTCTTGCCAGCGTTACTTCAACCGGCATTTCTCCAGCTATTTCTCCAGCGGAATTTGACATTTTTGCCAAGATTTTCTTGCATCTTTCAAGCTCAAGTTGAATTAGCTCCGTATCCGCAGAGGGTTGACGCTGAGATAAATCTTCTGCGGCAATCGTGATTGTTGCGAGTGGAGTCGCAAGTTCATGTGCTGCTCCAGCTGCCAAAGTTGCCAGCGAACTCAAGCGTTGTTCTTGAGCACTACGCTGATGCAATTTCTGGGTAGCAATTTCTACTGCCAGTTTCATTTTACGGAAGGAGTAAGCAATGTGCACGGCTAGCAAAACAAATGCGGCAAGCATGCCTTGAAGGTGTAAGGAAAACTGCCCGTTCCCGCCATGCATGTGATGAACGTCTAATTCATGGACTGGGTAATAACTCGAAAAAAGCAAGACATACGCGACAACGCTACAACAAAATATCGATACTACCCAAGGCGTGGTCAAAAATTGCGCAGCAAACATCAAGGGAATTAAAAAGGTGATGCAAAATGGATTAGTGTGTCCACCATAAAAATAAAGCAAAGCAAAAATTACTGCACAGTCTAGTAATAATAAACTGCCGAGAAATACTTCAGTGGTCAAATTGATTCGCCTTGCAAGTTGAGGCAAAGCGAAATGCAAAATAACCAAACTAAGACAAATTACGAAAAACGGAGTTGTGTTCAGCGAAAGCTTGAGGAAGTACTTCGCCGCAAGAAAAATCGCAACGATGATACAAAATCCAAAGATCCGGAAGCGGTAGAGCCAATCAATTCTCAAATCGCTTTTTAGGGTGCTTACATACTTCATTGAGTTAGTTCATTTTAACCGGTAAATGCATACTACAGTGCTTAGAACAAAGCGAAAACCTGTTGCGGTAAGCACTATTAAATACTAATTAAAGCCATATCGTTATGCCTCGTCAATTAGTCGAAGAATTTATTCCTAAATCCTTTACTTGCCTAAAACAATACAGCCTTAAAGACTTTACTGCAGATCTAATTGCGGGAATTACAGTTGGCTTAGTAGCTTTGCCGCTGGCGATGGCCTTTGCAATTTCCTCCGGCGTAGCCCCACAGGCTGGGATTTACTGCGCAATTTTCGCTGGCTTTATT
>JAEUWB010000058.1 GCA_016786595.1 bacterium
AAAATATAAATGGGGGCTGCCAACTGGCAAGCCTAAAACCCCAAGGCACAGTGGTCTGTAACGGTGGAGAAAAGCTCTACTCCCCAGAAAACCAATACGGAGCAATCGGAAGCTGCGGCACCGTACTCCAAGATACAATGACAAACGTCTCTGCCTACACCCAAACAGTCAATAACTCCCAACTTGTCAACGGCCAATCAATCGGAGCCCCAACCTTTCAAGGTCTAAGCGGAGTTAACGACTTTAGCTGGAACGGCAGCACCAATAGCCACTGGGTACAAACTCTATATCGCCCCCGAGACGGTCAAGGAAACGAAATCACTAACCCTCAAATCGTCCGCGGAATCGAAGACCTCTCTACACCAAGTAACCGCACCATCTACGAGCACGTAGACGGAAACTGGCGCCCCGATAAGACCTACTTTAATTTCTCCCTCGGCGGAGAAGTCGGTGGACCAGACTTCTTTGAAACTCGCGTAAAACGCCTGGAACTAGCAAGCACAACACAACGCCCTATCGAAGCCGTCTACCCGTTTAATCAATCCGAAGCCTACCAAATCCCAGATTGGGGCAGCACTAGCTACCAAAATCAATACGACTACAACCGCGACTGTAATCTTGACTACGAATGCGAAGGCCGAAACGGCACCTACCTAACCCTAGAAGAAAGACTTCGCGCCTACGCTGCTCTAGAACTTCCCGTAGCAAGCGACCCACAATATACATTTGCCTACAACGACCAAATGCTACGCACGGTAGAAGCCTCCGAAGCTACAAACCTACCAGCCTGTAGCCCATTAAAACCCTACTGCTCAGTGAAGACAGAAACCTCAGTCGACCTCGGAGTATTTCGCATCAGCCAATACCCATCCGGCCCTCCAGCCTGCCACGATGGCACCTACACCCGCTGTACTAGTGAAGTTGTCGGCAATATCGAAGAGCCCGGCGACCCAGACCGCTACGTTGACGTGGAACTAGCCAAAGCAGTAGGTCTTCAAGAAATCGAACGCTTTAATCCCGGCTACGAACGCGATTGTCAGGATCCGTCCTGCGCTAAAATCGAAGTTGAAATGACCTCGCCAATTACCGCCACCGTGAAAGCAAGCTACGAAGTGCCGCTCTTCTTCCCACTCGATATCCTCCTCGGACATCCCTCAATCAAAGTGTCCTCGGAAAAAGAAGAAGTCTATGAAATGGCTTCAGTCGGACGCGGATAGGAAAGCTCGGATTAAGCTGTTTTCTACCGTATAAGGAAACAACTTGAGTAAGTCTTTTTACCGCGAATTAAAATGACTCAAATTTGTCCCTGTAAAACATTCAAATTGGACAATTTATTCTACATTGGCTAGTTTCAACAGTGACGCTGGTGCAAGAGAGGACCGCAAACCCCGCCAGGACCGAAAGGTAGCAACGGTAGCGTGCCCTCCTCTGTGTCATCGGCGTCTTTTGAAGTGTTTCGAAAAACACTTCTTCCGCTGCAGCCCCGATTTTATGATTAGGCGTAAGTGGATCTGTCATGCATAGCTTCCAATATGTCGCACTTAGTCCTTGCTCGAAAATGCCGTCCTCAAACCTTTAAGTCCTTAATCGGGCAAGATTATGTTCGCACAGCTCTTGCCAATGCAATCTTACGCGGACGAGTGCCCCACGCACTCCTACTTACAGGACCACGTGGAGTCGGAAAAACTAGTACAGCACGAATCTTTGCCAAGGCTCTAAACTGCCAAAAACGCGCTGACGAATTTAGCGCTGAGCAAGTCGCGCAAAATAACTCCGACCTCGTCGAACCTTGCGGCCAATGCCAAAATTGCAAAGAAATCGCGCATTCAAATTCATTAGCAGTCTGGGAAATTGATGGCGCTTCAAATAATAGTGTGGAAAACGTCAGGGAATTAATTGACTCCCTACACACACTCCCGCCACCCGGTTCACGCTACAAAATCTATATTATCGATGAAGTGCACATGCTTTCTGCTGCAGCATTTAATGCGCTGCTAAAAACTCTCGAGGAGCCTCCTCCACAATCAATTTTTATTTTTGCCACAACTGAGCCGCATAAACTACCTGAAACCGTGATCTCACGTTGCCAGCGACATGACTTTTCTGCACTTTCCACAGAAACTATTTTTAACGAACTCAAAAATATTGCCCAAAACGAAAATTTCAAAATCGAGGACAAAGTGCTCGGACTCTTGGCAAGAAAAGCACGCGGCGGAATGCGCGATGCTCAATCTATGCTCGAACGCATTATCGCTCTTGGAGATGAGTCGCTCACACTAGAATCAGCAAATAAGATTTTTGGCTTTGTTGACCGCGAGTTCTTTTTTAAACTCTTTGACGCAATTACTACTAGTAACAGTGCGCTGGCCCTCAAACAACTCTCAGAAATGTTTCAGCAGGCCTTACACATCCGGACATTTCTCGAAGATTTTCTGCTACATTCAAGAAACCTATTAGTTTCTGCAGTTGAATGCACCAAAGCAAAACCCGATCATGAATTATTAGCTCAAATACTTATGTGCGATAGATCTGAAGTTGAACGCTTCATCGCCCAAAGCACTAAACTAAGCTTATTCGAGGCTCAGCGCTTATTTGATGCTGCCGAACGTGGCGTGAGTATTGCCCTGACTAGCCCTGACCCAAGATTTTCACTAGAAGCAACAGTAGTCAGAATGTCTACACTTGAAGACTTAAAACCTATTGCCGAGATTTTACAGCAATTAACACAAGGCGGTTTGACTAGCACCAAACCATCAGCCCCAAGTAAATTCGAGCCCTCTGGTAAATCAACCAGACTCGCCGCCGAAAAGAATCAACCCGTGGTGACCCAAGCCCGACAAGAATCACAAGGCTTTAACCCCTCCTGGGAGGCATTTGTTCATTTCGTCAACAGTCACTCCGAGCTAATGCTCGCCCAGCACTTACGTCGCGTTTCAGTCAAAGAATTTAATCCTGGAACACTACACTTGGTGGGATCCGAATTTGATGTTAAGTCGCTTGAAGATGCTGCAACAGCAAAACGACTTAAGGAGATTTTAGCCTCATATTCTACCCACCCTAAATGGGCACTAAAATTAGAAATCCTTACAACACCAAACCAATCAGCTGTAACATTTGGCGCACAAGGGTCAATTGCTCATACTGAAGCTCAAATCAATGAAATGCGTAAGGCCGAACTCGACCAAGAAGCGCGTAGTCACCCCGTGGTTCAAGAAGCACTATCACTTTTTTCTGGCAGCACAATTGAAAAAGTGCAAATCATTAAATCCTAATGAACTATCCAGGTTTTCCACAATCGTTACGGAAGCTCGTAAACGAATTATCCAAGTTACCTTCGATTGGCGAGCGTAGCGCGCTGCGTCTGGCATATCACTTAATTGTCAAAGATAAGGATTTAGCATTACGCATGACTGAATCAATTGCAGAAGCCCTAGCAGCGGTAGCACTCTGCAAGGAATGCTTTTCATTGGCCGAGACGAACAATCGTAACGAGGCGCGCTGTGAAATTTGCCTTGATACTTCGCGTAATCCCACAATGGTTTGCGTAGTTGAAAAACCAGTCGATGTTTTATCGATTGAAAGAAGTGGTCAATATCGTGGTCTCTACCATGTGCTCCATGGACTCTGGTCACCAGTCAGGGGCATCACACCTGAAATGTTAAAATTTAACGAGCTTTTAACGCGCATTAAAAATTCTAATCCACGAATTTCTGAAGTAATTCTTGCAACCGGCACAACTGTCGAGGGAGATGCAACTGCACTTTATCTCGGGCAAGCCCTTGCAGAGCTTCAAGTCCAGACAACTCGATTAGCGCAAGGACTGCCTAAAGGTGGAGACTTGGAGTACGTTGATGATGTGACTTTGAGCTACGCACTTTCCGGAAGGCAAGAACTGGGAAAAAGCTAACCCCTAGAGGGTTAGAGCAGTTCGCCGCGCGATTTCTTTCCCAGATAACCGCCATGATGACGCTGCGCGAAATCTTCTTTGGTAAAACCCCGCTCCTCCATTGCGACTAACGCAAGGGCATCTGAAAGCGCAATCATTGCTGAGGTACTGGCTGAAGGTGTCATTCCCAATGGACAAGGTTCTTTAATATCCCCGATCGAAAGCACTAGATCACTTTCTGCTCCAAGTGGAGTATCGGGATGCGAAGTAATTGAAATAACTGCATCTGCGCCAAGATGCTTAGCGAAACCAATCACCTCAAGAACTTCTCGAGTTTTCCCGCTATTCGAATAAGCAATTAAAATATCGCCGGGAGTGACAACGCCAATGTCCCCGTGCGGGGCATCACCGGGATGCAAAAACACAGCAGGGGTTCCAGTTGTAGAAAACGTTGAAGCCGCCTTTTGTGCCACATATCCAGCCTTACCAATACCGGTGGTGAAAACCTTGCCGCGGCATTTGACAATCATTTCAACAGCGCGCACAACATTTTCATTGATGGGCACGCCCTTAATTGCTTCAGCTTCTGCTGTGAGAATTCGAGAAATGCGTTCTTTAATCATGCATCTTTTCTACTAGAAATTAGCAAGAATTTCAAATCACGTCGGTCTTAATCTACGCGAGCTTGAACTGTTGAGCAGTTCCTACAACTAACCCGTGCCTTCAGTGGAGTTTTTGCAAGATCTCCCCTGTATGGGAAAAGACCTCGTGGCAACTTATACTCGCCAATAGATAGGGCTTCAATCGTAGTTGGCCCCAGCGCCTCAATCCATTTTCTAGTGAAAGGAACTAAGAATTCAACGACCATGCCTTGTGCTTCAATCGCCGCGGTGTTTCTCAGCGTAAGATGTAATGCCTCAACATCCTGATCACGAACTTCGTTTTTAACGCTAATCCCAATAATCTCTCCTGTTCGACTACTCAGCTCTACTGGACTGACCTCAACTCGCACTTCTCCGCACGCTTTGCGATAAGCAAGAATTGCATCTTTGTACCCATCAATGCAGATTACGCTGCCATCAGCATCTTCCCTCAAACCGCAGTCAACACCGCCATGATCATTGCAATTTGCTGGAATTGACTGCTTAATCGACTTAATTTTTGCATTAATATTTTCGCGACTAATTTGTGGCAGCTCTTTTGCTTCAGCACCAGGGTTTAAAGCCTTATTTGAGTAATGCACCCGTCCCTGACTATCGGTCCAGCTATAAGCCTGCGCGCGTAATTCCAGTGGGGGTAGAGCGCAGCAAAAAAGAAAAAGAAATTGTATTAATACTTTAAATGTCCAAGCCATAATCTTTGATCTTATTTTGCAAAGACTTCAAACTAATTTCCAATAACTGCGCCGCTTGAGTACGGTTACCCTTTGTCACAGTTAGTGCTTGAGTAATTAACTCACGCTCCATTTTTCGCACAGCTTCAGGGATCGATAGATTCTCTGCAGCGACTTGCGGGTTAACTTTTGTCCGCTCTACATCTAAAATTCCATAGCGAATATTGAGTGGCAAATGTTCAAGCTTAATTACCTGTCCGTCAGAAAGGATTAAGGCCTGCTCAATGCAGTTTTCAAGCTCGCGCACATTACCTCTCCAACTATAAGCCGTCATTGCCGTTAAAACTTCCGGCGCGAATCTTGCCTCAGGCATGCCGAAATTACTCCGATGTTTTTGCAACAAAGCCTCAGCCAAAACCAGAATGTCATCTAAACGCTCACGTAAAGGTGGAAGCGTAATATTGACCACGTTTAAACGGTAATAGAGATCTTCACGAAATCTTCCAGCTTGTACGTCATCAAGTAGATTGCGCAATGTTGCTGCAATCACACGCACATCGACCTTAATTGCGGTATTTGCACCAACCGGTCGAACCTCGCTTTCCTGCAATGCACGTAACAGCTTTACCTGTAGATGAATTGGCAATTCTCCAATCTCATCCAGAAATAGCGTTCCACCACTTGCTTCCTCAAAAAGCCCTTTCTTATCGCGCGTAGCATCTGTAAACGCTCCGCGCTTGTGCCCAAACAACTCGCTCTCTAATAAATTCTCAGGAATCGCCGCACAGTTTACGGCAACAAATTTTGCATCTTTGCGATCCGAACTATAGTGAAGCGCACGAGCGACAAGTTCTTTGCCTGTTCCAGATTCGCCTTCAATTAAAATCGTAGCTTTATAATCAGAGACCTTTTTAATTTTCTCGAAAACTTCCTGCATCTTTGCGGATTTTCCAATAATCGCGGTGAAGTCATAGGTCTTTTGCAGCTGAGTTCTTAAGGCACGGTTTTCTGTTTTGAGACGCTCTCGCTCTTTTGCTTTATCGACAGTAAAAAGTATTTCTTCAGGAGAAAACGGCTTAGATATGAAATCGTGGGCTCCAAGTTTAATCGCTTTTAGCGCGTGCTCTGCAGTACCATAGGCAGACATCAGCACAATCACGGCTTGCGATTTGATCGCTTGCAAATGTTTAATAAAAGTTAAGCCATCTTCGTCCTTAAGCTTCAAATCTGTAATAATTAAATCAAATGGTTGTTTTTCGAGTAGCGCTTTTGCTGAACTAATATTGTGTGCAGAACTTACAGTATATCCAGCCTCAGAAAAGACGGCAGCAAGGGCATGCGTTACATCAATTTCATCGTCCAATATCAGCGCATTTTCGTTAGCCATAATCAGAATTTAAAGAACGGCAGATCGAAGAACATATATGAGAGAATTCCAGCAGAAAGCCAGGGCCCAAAAGGAATTTCTAAGTTCCGACCTTCACCTTTGATAAACATCAAACCGATACCAATAATTGAACCCAGAAGTGACCCAACAAAGATAGCTGGAGCAATAGAGCGCCAGCCTAATATCGAACCCGCCATGGCCATGAGCTTGATATCTCCACCCCCAAGACCTTCCTTGCCGGTGACGCGATAGTAGACTTCAGCAATCACAAAGAAAAATCCACCCCCGGCAAGAAATCCGAAAAGCGAATCGGCTAGACCAGTTGTAATTGGGAATTCAAAGATATTTAGAAATTGACTTAGTCCGCCAATAATAAAGCCAATAATAATTCCTGGTAAGTCAATTACGTCGGGAATAATTTTAAATTCAAAATCAATAAATGTAATTACAATTAAAGCCGCTGAAAATAAATAAACGACAACGCCAGTTGGAGTAAGGCCGTAATAAAAATACGAGGCTAAAGCTACACAAAGTGAAAGTACTTCAACTAGCGGGTAAACAGGAGAAATCGGCAAGCGACACTTACTGCACTTGCCCCAAAGTATGAACCAGCTTAAAACGGGAATATTTTCCCACCACAGGATTGTTTTGTTACATTTTGGACAAAATGAGCGGGTCGGAAATGCGACTGACAATTTTCTGGGGACACGATAAATACACGCGTTCAAAAAACTGCCAATTCCAAGCCCGAGAATCACAACATAAACTAGACTTAAATCAATCATAATTCCTCTTGATTAGGCTATTTGTACACGCACTTTGCCTCGTTTGCACAGCTTGTTGTTGTTTTAATTAAGAGTTAGATGTAAAAAATGTAGGCAAACACTAATTAGACATGGGCAAACTCAAGAAATTACCATCTCCAAAAATCCGCAAAATCACAGGCGGTAAGGAACCGGCAAAGCTCGTTGAAGAGTTTTTAGTAAGTCGTGGATTTAATCCGGAAGAATGCCTACAGCAGCGCTCAGCTGATGCCGCAAGTTGGTCAGTGCCGATTGCTCCCGAAGAAGAATTAGAAATCAGCATTGAAGGCTTAGGTCGGACGAACGAAACTACGATCTACATGGGGATTAATATCATGACGATCCCGACAAAGAATTTTCATAATGCCTTAGTTGCAGCTTTAACAGTTGCAGATACTTTAATTGGTGCAAAGCTAAGTCTAGTGAATTATGACCTAGTGCTGAGCATCACTTCTTACGCCAATGATATTGGTGCTCACGACCTTGATTATTTATTTGAATTGATCAGTAAGCAAAAGACCCACATCTACGATGCCTTGATTGATGAGATTAAGTAGATCTTCATCTGGCTGTTTGAGAATTGAGTTTGCTTTTTCGATAATTAAATTTCGAAATTTTCCCTGATCACATAATAGCGTTTGATATAGCTCTGTTTCCATTTGTCGTCCTGGAATCGGCATGACCACCAATGAACTGGGGTCTTCACTCATCTTCATCCTGACAGGGAGATCCTACACACGGCACGGTATCCGCTCATGAGGACGAGCTGTTTTGAGCTCAGTTCCCGCGCTTTCCCATATCAACCCAAAATTACTACTTTTTTAGGTGTCGCTTTTCTAATTTAAACTCGTTCTCAATTTGCCATAAATTCTCAAAATTCCTCAATTTTTCTCTGCTATCGAATAATTTATTGAAAAATATTTGATGGCAGCGTATAAATTGCGAATGCGTTATGCGAGAACTCTTAACCTACTACAGTTATTGGATAAGAAATCGTTTTTCCTTTTTGGACCTCGTTCTACCGGGAAGACCTCTCTCATCGAAGAGCAGCTTGGCGAAAAGGCGACGATTGTTGACTTACTAAACGCCGACACTTTCATCCGACTCACAAACCGACCTTCCGAACTCGAACAGATTATCGAAGCAGGGGGCCAGAAACTCGTGGTCATCGATGAAGTTCAGAAACTGCCAGTTCTTCTGGATGAAGTGCATCGCCTGATCGAGAAAAAGAAAATCTGCTTCCTGCTCACCGGTAGTAGCGCTCGCAAACTCAAACACGGTGGGGCAAATATGCTCGGCGGTCGGGCATGGGAGGCACGGCTCTTTCCTCTTGTTACCAAAGAGATCACCGATTTCGATCTCGACCGATATTTGCAGTTCGGTGGGTTACCACAGGTGTATACTTCAGCACTCCCAAGCGAAGAGCTAAATGCGTATGTAAACGTTTATCTCAAAGAAGAGATTCAAGCTGAGGGGCTCGTGCGTGATGTTGGTCGTTTTACAAAGTTCCTTCATCTTGCCTCGCTCTCAACGGGAGAAGTGCTTAACTTCTCCAAACTCGCCAGTGATGTCGGTTCAGCGCCGTCAACTGTGATCGAACATTTTCGAATTTTAGAAGATACCCTCATCGGTTTTTTTATCGAACCCTGGGGACGGTCAAAAAAACGGAAAGAGATCTCCACAGCAAAATTTTATCTTTTCGACACCGGTGTGACGAATACTCTCGCGCGAGTAAAACATTTGGAGCGAAATTCGAATCTCTACGGACGAGCATTCGAGCAATTTATTGCAATGGAATTGCGGGCAGCCTTATCTTACCACCGTGTGCCAGAAGAGCTTACTTTCTGGCGTACATACGAGAAACATGAAGTAGATTTTGTTATTGGAGAGCAGTTCGCTGTAGAGGTAAAAGCAACGGTAAAATCTTCCGACCGCGATGCAAAATCCTTGCGCCTCTTTGCTGATGAGACCTCTGTCCCGAGGCTCTATCTAGTCTCCCAAGACCCCATCGAACGGGTCGATGGTAGGTTGCACTTCATCCATTTTGAAAAATTTTTGAAAAATCTTTGGGATGGTAAATTATTCTCCTGATTTTCATTCAGAACAATTCAGGATTCTATGTAGTAAATAGTTAGATGCTCTAAGTAGCGCTTGCAACCAGTATAATCTAAAGCGTTTCTTAAGATATTTTTCTGTCTAGGCGTAGGCAAGGCTTTTGGGGCTACCCCAAAAAGTGAAACGCTCTAGTCTGTCGCCCTCCCTAGATACTCGCAATCGCCAAGAATAAACAATGGTGGCGGAAGCTTAACAATCCAACATACCAATTAGCTTACCTAAATGGATAAAAAATGGATATATCATGGAAACGGGCGCGTTAAAAATATCGCCAGAAATGCTCCGGCTGATCGCGGAGATCGATGAGTTCAAGGGAAGCTGGCGGACGCTGACAACGCTGGCCCCGGAAAAGCTGGCCGTGTTGAAGCGCGTCGCCACCATCGAGAGCATCGGGTCTTCGACGCGCATCGAGGGATCGAAACTGACTGACGCGCAGGTCGAGACTTTGCTGGGGCGGCTAGAGACAAAGTCTTTCGTCAGTAGCGACGAACAGGAAGTCGCCGGATATGCCGCGGTCATGGACGTGGTGTTCGATACCCAGGCCTCCATCTTACTGACGGAAAATTATATAAAACAGCTTCACGCCATGTTGCTGTGCCATTCGATCAAGGACGAATGGCACAGGGGCGAATACAAGAAGCTGCCGAACAATGTCGAGGCGTTCGACCCGGACGGGAAAAGCATCGGCATCATCTTTCAGACCGCTTCGCCCTTCGATACGCCGTTCAAGATGCAAGAACTTGTCGCCTGGACGCGTGAGGCGATGACAGATCGCGCATGGCATCCGCTGATCGTCGTCGGGCTGTTCGTCGTAGTGTTCCTGGAAATCCATCCGTTCCAGGACGGCAACGGGCGGCTGTCGCGCGTGTTGACGACGCTGCTGCTGCTCCAGGCGGGCTATTCCTATACGCCGTATTCGTCGCTGGAAAGCGTTATCGAAGCAAACAAGGAAGGCTATTATCTGGGGCTGCGGCGAACGCAAGGAACGCTGACGCGTGACAAACCGGATTTCGAGCCGTGGCTGTTGTTCTTTATGCGGTCGCTGAAAAAACAAAAGGACCGGCTGGCGGAGAAGATCGCACGGGAGCCTGGAGCGGAAGGGCTGCACCCGGACGCGATCAAGATTCTGGAGGAAGCGCGGCGCGCGGGGCGCATTACCACGGGCGAGGCGGAGAAGCTGACGGGCGCGCCTCGGCCGACTGTCAAGACGCGGCTGGCGGAGTTGGTGAAGCGCGGGCTTTTGATGCGCCAGGGGAAGGGCAGAGGGTCTTGGTATGGATTGCCGCCCCGGTAGCCCGCGCTTATCCCGACGATACCGCGTTAAAGTCTCCTATCATGGTCAGCTACCAGATCCTCTAACGCCGCTCGTTGGAGCTTCTTATCGTACAGCTTGGTAGTTCTGGAGATTGTTGAGCCAAAGAACAATCCCGGTGCGGCTTTCGGCGATGATACTAAAAATTTCTTGAATAACCTCAGTTCTGAGATTTAATCAGATAGATAATCTGTCTTTTTCAAAACTCACATGAACTCGCTATTTACTATGTGAGATAGCGTGAGATTATGTGAAAAAAGTGAAGATTTCTCTGCTACTAAATTATTTCTGAACAAAATTAGTATCTTAATAAGCGTGATTTCTGCCAGAAATTAACTCGACTGGAATGTCTCTTAAAAATCTAGACGGTATGCCGCCAAACCAAGAATTTCCGCGATAGGCCTGACGATCGGCAGCACAAGAAATAAATAGTTTTTTACGTGCACGAGTAATTCCCACATAACAAAGTCTGCGCTCTTCCTCAGACTCTCGAGGATTATCGAGCGAGCGCACGTGCGGCAATAAACCTTCCTCGAGCCCAACCATAAAGACGGAATTAAACTCCAGGCCCTTAGCTAAGTGTAGTGTCATCATCAAGACTGGTCCAGTAAACTTCTTAGCATTTTCACCTTGAGAACTTGTATCGTTTTCTTGGTCGGTTGCAAGATTGGCGCGATCTAAAAATCCAACAATTGACGGCGTTAAGCCTTCCTCAATACTAGCACGCACGAATTCGACGGCGACGTTTAAAAGCTCCATAATGTTCTCTTTCCGAGCTTCAGCTTCAGGTGTTTCTTCCTTGTCGAGCTTCGAAAGATACTGCGACTTATGGGCCAAAGTATTTAAAAAATGCGCCAAGATTTGCGTGCGATCATCAATCCCTCGGCACTCTTCTGCAAGTTGCAACAATACACTGTCGACTCGCACCGCCTCATCAATAAAGCCAGAAATTAATTCGTGAAACTCACGAAAGCGATTTTTATTTGCCGTGCTAATAAAGCTACTTGCACCTGACTTTAGGCCTTCACGCAAAGCTTCAAAGAGTGAGAGTTTGCTCTCGTCTGCATATTTAATCAGGTTATTAATCGAATTCGCACCAAGTCCGCGCGTAGGAGTGTTAATGATGCGTAAAAATGACTCGTTATCTCTCGGGTTAATACTAAGCTTTGCATAAGCGAGGATATCTTTGATTTCCTTACGCTCATAGAAGCGTCTGCCGCCGATAATCACATAAGGAATTGCGTATTCAAGTAGGCATTCTTCGAGTGCGCGTGAGAGCGCGTTAGTGCGATAGAAAATTGCGATCTCACTAGAGTTTACACCCTGGTCGACAAGGCGCAGCACTTCACGCGCAACAAACTCCGCCTCATCACGTTCATCTTCACCTTTAAAAAACGAAATTTTCTCGCCCGCTTCATTCTCAGTGCGCAGTTGCTTATCTTGGCGTCTAGTATTCTTAGAAATCACAGCCTGGGCTGCATTTAAGATTGTTTTAGTTGAACGATAGTTCTGCGAAAGGGTAATAATTTTTGCTTCAGGAAAGTCACGCTTAAAGTTTAAAATATTCTCAATTGTCGCACCACGAAAAGCATAAATTGACTGATCGTCATCGCCGACAACGCACAAATTGTGATTTTCTTCAGTCAATAATCGAATTAACTGATATTGCACACGATTGGTGTCTTGATACTCATCAATCAGAAAGTAGCGGAAATGTTCTTGGTACTGTTGCAAAACATCTGGAGCTAAACGAAAGAGCGTCACAACATTACAAATTAAATCGCCAAAATCCATGGCATCGGCTGTTTTTAGTTCTCGCTGATAACTCTCATATAATTCAGCAATTAATTCCGCCTGTGGCCCGCGCGCCCAGTTATTTTTTCTCAGGTCATCAGGAAATAAATATTCATTCTTGGCACGGTCAATCTGCGACATCACGGCACGTGGTTCAATTAAACGAGAGTCAATATTTTTCCTTTTAAAGACGCGCTTCATCGCTCCTTGAGAGTCACCATCGTCGTAAATCACAAAGCGCTTAGAATAATCGAGCATTTCTGCATGCGTGCGTAAAATGCGCACACACATTGAATGGAAAGTCGAAACCCAACTCGGCGGACGTTCCCTTGAGAACAGGCCCGCTACACGTTCTTTCATTTCACGTGCAGCCTTATTCGTAAAAGTCACGGCTAGAATTCTCTCTGGAGCAACATCCTGAGTTAAAACTAAATGTGCAATTCGTCGTGTCAAAACACGAGTCTTACCACTTCCAGCTCCAGCAAAAACCAAAAGCGGACCATCAACCGTAGTGACAGCTTCGAGTTGTTCTGGATTTAAATTTTTTAAATGCTCGCTAACTTGAATCACGAATGGGCAGTAGCTGATTCATCTGAATCAAACAAGAAGAGCTCTAAATCTGAGTATTTAGAGCTCTCTCTTTTAGAGGGTTAATAAAAATAAGTTGGAAACTGATTTAATTTCTTAAAACTGTTGGCGGCTGAGAGATTTTTTCGGCAAGAATAGACTTTTACCTACTTGAGATGAACACCAAAGCGGCACTAAAAATCTATCTCTCAAAGCTTCATTCCCGTTTTCGATTGCTTGCGGGTTAATCACTATTAACCGAGCAAAATAGCAAAGAATTGTAGCTAACGTTGCAAGTTGGAAAACTATTAGAGGGTCTCGTAAGATAATTTCCTGTATCATTTCCTTTCTCCCGCAAATTGGATAATAAAAAAGCAGTTTACTGCGAACTCAATGGCAAATAGTAAGTAGCTGCTTTCTATTTTGATTATATAGAAAAAGAATAGAATAAAGTCAATAGAAAAAATGTCTGGCAAATATAACAGAAAGGATCACTTATATAATCGAGCAAAATCAGAGGGTTATAGATCTAGGGCAGCATATAAACTTCAAGAGCTACAGAAAAAGTATAGAATTTTTCACTTATCTGACTCAGTTCTCGACCTGGGTTGCTTTCCAGGTGGATGGTCGCAAGTAGCTTCTGAGTTTATCGGCCCCAAGGGAATAGTCCTTGGAGTAGACCTTAAGGCGGTAGAGCCCCTGACGAGCGCAGTAAACCAGTCCCCTGTCCACTTTGTCATGGCAGATATTTTCGACCCAGCCACATTTGATTTCACCTCACTGCCCAGTGATTGGTCCCAAGCATTAGCAGCAAAGTTTAATGTTTTCATTTCCGATCTAAGCCCCTCACTTAGCGGCGTTAAAGACCGTGATATTGCCCAAAGCGTTGAGCTTGTAGCAAAAGTATTTGCGCTAGCTAAAACTTTACTTAAACCACAGGGAACAGTTGTAGCAAAAATATTTCCTGCCCCTGAAACAGATGAATTGATTAAGGAGCTTAAGGGCAATTTTTCACAAATTACTCGTGCGCACTTGAAGGCAACGCGCGATACTTCGTCTGAGTTTTACATCGTTGCGCAAAAATATCTGGCGAGGAATTAAAATCAATGTCTCTGGAAATGACTCAAGCTAAACCGTTTTTTATTTCACGCCTCGGAGCATCGGCAATCGAATCCCTAGAGAATCTAGGGAATGCGACAATTTTTTTATTGAAGATCATGCTGCGCTCCCTAACTCCACCCTACCGCCTAAAACTTGTAATCGATCAGCTTTATGTAGTGGGCTTTCAATCGCTTTCAGTGATTACGCTTGTGGCAATTTTTACGGGTGCAGTGCTGGCAGTCCAAGGCGAATATACTTTGTCAAAATTTGGGGCCACTGCCTACACTGGCCCCGCTGTTGCCTTGAGCTTAATTCGGGAGCTTGGTCCCGTGCTCACTGCCTTGATGGTAATTGGCCGCGCTGGCTCTGCAATGACTGCGGAACTTGGGATTATGAAGATCACTGAGCAAACCGACGCACTTGTGTCGATGGGGGTAGATCCGCTGCGCTATTTAATTGTCCCACGCTTCTTAGCTTGCTTGATCGCTGTTCCCCTGTTGGCCTCAATTTTTAATGTAGTTGGAATCCTTGGCGGGTATTTGGTTGCTACGGCAACACTAGATCTTTCTTCGGGAACATTTATTTCGCAAATGGTTCAGGCAATTCGTGATGTCGATGTAAATTCTGGTTTAGTAAAATCAATCTGTTTTGGGCTCTGTATCGGATGGATTGCCTCCTACAAGGGTTACACCTCCGGCTTAGGTGCTGTCGGCGTTAACCGAGCAACAACGCAATCGGTTGTCACAGCCTCTGTTACAATTCTAGTGCTCGATTACTTCTTAACATCAATTCTTACGCAAGTGTTCATGTAGAATGATTTCTATTCAAGCTGTTTCCAAACGTTTTGGCACCTTGCAAGTTCTCTCGAACATCTCACTTGAAATTGAAAGTGGAACGACAACGGCAATTGTTGGTCCAAGCGGCACGGGCAAGAGCGTTTTAATTAAGATCATCATGGGGCTGCTCGAACCAGACACTGGCCAAGTGCGGATTAACAGCACCTCAATTACTCAAGCCGATGAATCCACACGTAATCAATTACGTAAACGCATGGGGGTATTATTTCAGCGTGCAGCTTTATTCGACTCTTTAACACTACTTGAAAACGTCGCCTTCCCGCTTCAAGCTCATCAAATCTGTTCAGAAAAAGAAGCCTACGAGCGCGCCTGGGCAAAGCTTGAAGATGTCTCCCTAACTAAGCACGCAAATTCACTTCCTGGAGAAGTCTCGATTGGTATGCGCAAACGTGCTGGCATCGCACGTGCCCTTGTAACCAACCCCGAGCTTGTGCTTTTCGATGAACCAAACACGGGGCTTGATCCCGAAACCGGACAAGAAATCTATGATTTAATTAAAGAGACTAGCGAGCGTTATCATTTTACTGGCCTCGTAATTAGTCATGAAATCCCGGAAGTTTTTCAAGTTTGCTCGCGCGTAGTTGTGCTTTTTGGTGGTCAAATCGAATTTGACGGCAACATTGCCGAGTTTAACAATTCTTCAAGTGCAGTGGTGAGGCAATTTGCCCAAGGTTTAATCGAAGGACCAATTACGATTTGATAGTTATGTTAACGTTTAGATCTTATTCAGAATATTATAGTTTGCCCAGTACTTGATTAAATCATAAAAAGGTTTAAAGTCAGAGCTTGGGATAAACAAATCGTAGGGGATCGTCAATTGACTCCGACTATTGGTATCGTAATTGCAGGTGGAACAATCTTAATGGAGCGCAATCAAGTTGGCGCTCTGATACCAGCCAAAGATCCCTTCGCCAGATTTACCGAATCATACGGAAAAACATTAAATACAATTACCAATTCAAAAATCAGCTTAGTCGTCAATAAAGATAGTTCGAATTTAACGCCCTCTGATTGGGAAGAAATCAACGCTGCAATTTATAAATTTATCTGCGACCCTGAAGTTTCAGGTGTTGTCGTCGTGCATGGCACAGATACTCTAGCCTATAGTGCCGCTGCCGCTGCTTTTGCCCTGGGGCCAAATTTAAATAAACCGGTTGTTTTCACTGGCGCGCAAGCTGCTCCGGATGTTGCGGCAGGTGATGCGGAAATTAATTTAATCAATTCAGCGCAAGTTGCGCTTTCGCAATTAGCTGAAGTCGCAATTGTTTTTGACCGCTGCATTATCCGTGGAGTTTCGGGATCGAAAACCGATGAACGTAGTTATCGTGCCTTTCGATCGGTAAATATGCCCGCCGGGTTAGGCACGGTGACAGCTCACGGAGTAGAGTTAAGCCCCTTAGCAAAGAGGCGTGTTGAACCTAAGCTTGAAAAACCAGTTCAATTTTTGAATAACTTTTCTAACCGCGTAATTTCACTACAACATTCGCCAAATAACACGCTTAATTGCGATCACTTTAAATATTTTCTTGAAATCCCAGATCCTGAGAATCAAGGCCTTGCCTACTATCGCGCGATTATTATTACCGCCTTAGGGGCTGGAAATGTTGCTGAACCTTGGATTGATTTCATTCAAGAAGCAACTAAGCGTGGAATCGCGGTGATCTTAACTAGTCCTTTCCCTGGGCATTCAACGCTCAACAGCGATTACGATGCTGGCTATAAAGCTGTCCAGGCTGGGGCATTACCTACAGGTAACCTCACGCATGAAGCAGTTAAAGCTAAAGCTCCTTGGGCGATTGGTTGTTTACTCAAGAACGGCCAGAAGCACGGATACGATTTCATCAAAGCGCTAGGTGAGACCCTGAACCTCCCCTATATTGGCGAAACTGGCGAAGCGATTAAAGCATAAAGCCGCTCCTTTCGTAGATATTTTCCAGCTATTGTGTCGATAAATTAAACCACAGTATATACGTCTAATTGATTTATAGGAGGACGGGGTGGCGGAAAACGCTCAATATACAATTCCCAAAAAATTATCGACAGAATTTTTCGTTGGCATTTTTGTGCTGATGGGTTTGCTGGCCTTTGGTTATCTGGCGATTAATCTTGCCCGGATTAAACTTTTCGACCGTGGTTATTACCACGTCACTGCAGTCTTTGGCAGCGTTGCAGGGCTGCAAACTGGTGCTCCTGTTGAAATTGCAGGCGTTGGCATTGGCGATGTAGAAAAAATTAATCTTGCAGCAAACGAAGCTTTAGTGACCTTGAAAATTAAAGATACTGTAACCTTAACAGCAGAAGATGTTGCGGAAATTCGCACTAAAGGGATCATTGGCGATCGCTACATCATGATTATTCCTGGCCTTGGTGAAACAATTAAAAACGGCGGGAAAATCACCCAAACCACCCCTCCCGTTGAACTTGAAGATGTTGTTAAGAAATTTGTAAGTAAAGTCGAATAAAGATTAGGGATAAATGAGGATGAAACGGTTATTATTTTTATTTTGCTTGCTCAACTTAGCCTGTGCTTTCTCGGTCAGCGCTAAAGATCTTGTCACCGATCCGGGTAAACTCGTGCAAACCACAGTCTTACAGGTGCGCGAAACTGTTAAGTCAAAAAAGTCGGCGATTCCTCTCGAAGAACTGGATCGTTTACTAGAGGCGCAAATTCGCCCAGTTTTTAGTTTTAATGAAATGTCCAAGCAAAGCTTAGGCATCCATTGGACCAAGGGAACTAGTGCTGAGCAAGATGAATTTGTCAATCTTTTCAGCAATCTCTTAGCACGTACTTATTTAGCTAAAATCCGCGATATTGACCAAACTGAAATGGAAATGGCCTCGGAATCGATTGATGAGGAAAAGGCAATTGTAAAAACAATTGCTACATCTAAAGGTGAAGACTTCTCGATTGATTATCGCTTGCGCAAGGAAAATGGCGCTTGGCGCGTTTACGATGTAATCGTTGAAAACGTCAGCATCATCAGCACCTATCGCAGTGAGTTCGGTGAGGAAATACGTAAAAATCAATTTTCAGGTTTGATCAGTAAATTGCGCGATAAAATTGAGAAAAAGCAAACTTCTTAAAACTTAGAGCAATTCACTATTCGATGTAATGCGAATAGCGAATTGCTCTAGAGAAGAGTTGACACTAAGTCCTGAATAATTCGATCAGCAAGTCGCATCCCGCCGCGGGTTAATTTAAAACGTGCTGGGTCGGACCGGTCCACTACTCGGTGTTGTGCAAATTCTTCTAGAATTTGCAGCAATTTATCGCGGGAACTAGCGGCAAAATTACGCTCTAAGCAATCTCGGCTTAATCCTTCTTCGAGCCGCAGTGCTAAATAAATCAATTCAATTTGTTGCTGCCTGTCTGAAAGTTCTTCACGCATCTGCTCTGGTAAAAGTCCTTGCCGGATACGCTCGAGATAAATTTTTGGTGCCTTAATATTCGAATAGCGAATCTCTGAAGCAAGAAAACCGTGGGCACCTGCCCCCAGACCTAAATAAGGCACGCGCTTCCAATAGTTTAGATTATGCACGCATTGAAATCCTGGTCGGGCATAATTTGAAATTTCATATTGTGGATAACCTGCTTGGGCTAAAGCTTCTTGAGTGTATTCGAATAAATCGGCATGCAGATCTTCATCTCCAGTCAAAACCTCGCCACGCTTACTACGCACTCCAAACTCTGTATTTGATTCAATCGTTAAACTGTAAGCCGAAAGATGTTCGGGATTTAAGGCAATCGCAGTTTCTAAATCAGTCTGCCAACTTTCAAGAGTTTGACCAGCAGAGCCAAAAATTAAATCTAGATTGATGTTTTTAAAGCCCGCGCGACGACAAGCTGTAAGCGCCTTGGTCGTATCCTCAGGATCGTGAATTCGACCAAGAAATTTAAGCGTCTCAGGATTAAAACTCTGCGCTCCGATGCTAATACGGTTTATCCCCGCAGCTTTAAATCCGCAGAGCTTTTCAAATCCGAGTTCTTCAGAGACTGTGCCCGGATTTGTTTCTAGAGTAATTTCGCAATTAGAAGAAAATTTAAATTTACTTTTAAGTGCTACAAGCAACTTTTCAATTGATTCGACCTTACACAAGGAAGGCGTGCCTCCCCCGAAAAATATAGAACTGCAATGCTGCTCTAAGCGACAGGCTAGCTTGGACTGGTCAAGAAAAAGTTCAGAACGTAATTGAATTTCTTCAACCAACGCTGCGACATAGTCATCCTCAGCCGGTAAGATTGCACTAGCGCTAACTCCAGTAGAGCTAACTGACCCAACTGCATAAGAATTAAAATCGCAATACGGGCACTTCTGCAAGCAATAGGGCAGGTGGATATAAATACCAAAATTTTTCTTCTCAAAAGTCTCAGACATGGGCCTAGGATTTATACTCTAACTGAGCAGTGTGACTGGTGTGCCATTGACTGTCAAACTTTGTCCAAGCTGGCGGGAACGAATCAAGGCCAAGCCAAAAGATTCGCCACTTATAGGGTCCTGGGCAGCAGAAGTAATTGCTCCAGCAACTTCGTTATTTTGTGTTAAGATTTCAACGCCGACTTCACAACTACTCGCCTTGATGAGTTTAAACACTCGTGGAGCCTTACCAATCGCAGAGGCCTTTTCGATTACTTCTTGACCTGTGTAACAACCTTTATTGCCTGAGATATAGGGGCAAAGTGCACGCTCGTCTAAAAGCTCAACTGCCGAGACATGTTCATCAAGATCGATACCATAATGTGGCTGCTTAGCTTTGATACGGCATAAATGGAATTCTGTTTTAGAGCTTGCAGCAAATAAATCTCGATTAAGCCCTAGTTCTACTAAATTTACTTCCGCGAGTGACATTTTTATTACTTCAAATCGATCTGCAACTTTAAATTGTAGTAAGGCCTGAAGAAATAACTCGGCTGGTGAGCTTGGACTAATATCAGCAAGGATTAAAAATTGATCTTTTGCTTTGCGGAAAATTAAACATTTCCCCTGCAATTTCCCCTGAGGAGTTGTAATTAGGGCCTCGCGACTTTGCTCGATTTCAAGAGCTTTAATGTTTTGTGTCGTGCGGTTATGTAAATAACGTTCGGCATCGGGGCCGCTAAGGCAAAACAATACAAAGAAATTGTCGAACAATAGGTTCTGCATTAAAAAAATTTCAAAAATTTATCTGATCAAACTAAAAATTCGCCCTGATAATGGCCAAACCCAATAAAGAAAAATCGCACGGCCTTTGATTTTCTTTACATCGAGAAATGGACCTTCAGGCCAAAAACGCGAATCATAAGAGTTATCGCGGTTATCACCCATTAAAAAGACATGCCCCGCAGGGACTTCTATTGGGCCAAAGTCCTTCACTCCTCCATGAATCCAAACCGCTTGCTGATCATCTACTAAAGGGCTGCCATTGATATAAACTTTTGTGCCCCGCACCTCGACCGTATCCCCAGGTAAGCCAATCACGCGCTTAATGATTGCCTGGGTGCGTTCATTAATCTCCGTTGCTGGATCGTCAGGGATACCTTTAGCAAATACTACGACATCCTTGCGCTCCGGGACAGACCACTGCAGCACTGATTCTAATTGGAAAAAAGGCAAGCGCAATCCATAGGAGAGCTTATTAATCATTAGGTGATCATTAATTTGTAGCGTTGGCTCCATCGATTGCGATGGGATCTTAAAAGGCTCAATCACAGAGCAGCGCAATAAATATGCGACAAGCAACCAAACAGCTAATTCGAAAATTATTTTTACAGACTCTTGGGTCGTATACTTGTGTGACAAACTTCCACCATTAAACTAAGCCTTTTGCCAAAACACAGTTTTAGCAAAAGACTCCAAGATTATGAAAGTAGTGTTATTTTTCGACTGCTTTATGCAGAGTGAGATGAGCTTTTTCCAAAAACAATTGTCTGACAATCAATTTCAATCAATGGGACAGTTTTGATAACTTTGGCAATAAAAATTCCAGGTTCGAATGCGCGCGCTTTAAGCATTTCCAGTTTTTCTGCGCTCGTAATACGAATGTGTGCGTGAATTGAGTGATTAAGCTCTAAAAGAGCATGACCTTCATCTGACTCTAAAATATTGGTAACCATCGCAAGAATTGGATAAGTATTACCTACCTCCACCTCGCTTGGCGCTACTTCCAATCGTAACTGACCTGAATCACTAGATTTTAAATCTATCATAGAAAGTCCAACATCACTTTAACTATGTTATGGCAGGATTTCTAAAACCGTGCGCTTCAATCAGATATCGCTAAATCAACTTAGTACAATCGCTTTTAAGCAGGAATTTTACTTTTCCAAAAATCAGAAAAAGACGAGTAGCCTTGAAGCCTGCTTGCAGAAACAGCTTGGGAGTCAGCTTCTGTATTCCCAACACCAACCAGCAATTCGACCCCGGTGCCAAGAGTTTGTGCATTCGGGGCAAGGCGTTCTGTAATTAAACCAATCGTTGATTGGGTAACTTTTTCTTTTGAAACATGAAGGGCAAGTTCAACTACAAACTTTCCATTTTTCTTGTTTGACTTGTCTACCCCCAACTCATAATCAATCTGCGAGACTGTGCCAACCAAACTACTTTCCAAATAAACTGGAGAACCGGTCTTAAGCCCGTTGAGTTGTTCGAATGTTACTTGCACAGTTTGAAACGGCATGACTGGCAATTTGCCAGAGGCAAATTGCGCTGCAAGGGAGATGATTAAATAGAAGCTAAACATTTATACAGCAAATAATTGTGCAAATAATTATTAGTATTCTCTCACTTACACGCCAAAGTGTGTTCGGGCAATACTAAATCCACACAAACTAAGTGCGCCATCTAAGGATTTTCGAGTTTTTTTCCTTCTACAAGCAACATGAAGTCGATTCTGGCCGAAAATAAGATTGATGGAAATTCAATCGGCTACTGTTCAAAATGAATCACGTCAATGCGCTGAAGCTATCTCAAATTCGTATAGCCTTTTAGCGCAGGGTAGAGATCCGTACTCTCAGCAGCAAAGCCTGGGGACATATCTTTCACTTCCAGAACTACTCTGTCGCTGCTCCTCTGCAGAGGCACGATCAATTATCCCGCAGGAAATCGCCAGCACTTATTCGATCCTGCCTCTGGCAATTAACTCCACAAGCTCAGGGGACACAATTTTCCATGTATTACTCCCTGCCGATAACCTCAGTTCAACATTACACTACCTCAAATTCTACACCGGATTTGAAATTGTTTACGAAATCGCCGAGCACGACGAAATTCAACAAGCAATTGAAATCGCTTACTCGAGCTCTGCTTTAAAATTAAAGCAAATCAATCTACAATTGCTCGACAAAGATATTGAGCAAGGGGTAATTCCGGATTTACTCGAGGAACTTGTCTATCATGCCTTAGCTCAACGTGCTTCAGATATTTACTTAGAACCACAACAAGAAACGACTACTATCCGTTATCGCATTGACGGTGTGCTCCGTGAAGACAGCATCATTAAACTCTCTACTCGAGCAAGTAGTTTACTTTTTCGTCGTATTAAAATCGTAGCTCAAATGGACTCAATTAATACGCTGCGCCCCGACGATGGGTCATTCTCACTCAAGCGACGTGGCACAGATGTGCGGGTGAGAGTTTCAAGCCTGCCCACACCCAATGGTGAACATTTAGTTCTGCGCATCTTGGATCATGCAATCCTCGATCGTATTGATCGTAATCACTCTGCGCTAACTGAGCTGGGAATGACTGCAGAGCAATATAAACTACTCTTAGGCCATTTAGCGCAAACTCAGGGATTAATTCTGATTGCAGGGCCAACGGGCTGTGGAAAATCGACCTTACTGCATGCCGCTATTAGTAAACTTGCCAACGGCACGCGCCATATTATGACAATTGAGAATCCCGTTGAACGAATTTTGCCGCATGTCACGCATACCGAGATCCGCCACGATCTCGGCTTAGGTTTTAGTGAGCTACTCAAGGCAATTTTAAGGCAAGACCCAGATATTATTTCAGTCGGCGAAATCCGCGAGCGTGATGTGGCACTGACAGCTGCGCAAGCAGCGCTTTCTGGACACTTAGTCTTAAGCACGATTCACGCCAGCGATTCTGTGCAGGCTTTAATTCGACTACAAGAGCTACTTGAAGAAAAATCACTGCTCAACTCGACTTTAAATCTGCTGGGGTCTGTGCGGCTTCTTCCGCGAAACTGTTTACATTGTAAGGAAAAATTTAGTGCCGGAGAGATGCTAGCCAGTATTTATAACTGTAGCAGAGACGCGGTGCTGGAAATCGGGCGTGGTTGCGAAGTTTGTAACCAAACCGGCGTTTTAGGACGCGTTGGTGTATTTGAATTTTTGCCGATTACTTGCGAGCTCAGGCAAGTTCTCGAGAAGCAAATTGCCGAGTCCGAGCTTCGTGAAAAAATTCATGCGGCAGGATTTATTCCACTCTGGCAGCGCGCACGCGAATTAGTGCTTACTGGAGTTGTGCATCCGGTGATGGCAGTAAGAGTTATGGGGCTTCGCGCAGATAGCTAGAGCGTTTCACTTTTTAGTGTAGCAATATAAAAGGCCTCGTCTACGGCGAGATAGAAAAATATATGAAGAAACGCTCTAGATTATATTGGTTGAGTAAAGATAAATCTTTACTCAACATTACGGGGACTAAATCGGTGTTTTAGTCCCCGGGAGCGCCTTGTAAGCGCTCCTTAGAGTAATTCACTATTCGCGCAACATAGAATCGTGAATTACTCTAAATATGCCAGTCATCTTCTACCATAATGGAGTTAAATTCTTTTTCTTTTCGAATGAAGGCTCTCCGCTAGAATGCATACATGTCCACGTTAGAAAAGATGAAAAACTTGCGAAAATCTGGGTTGAGCCAGAATTACACTTAGAAAGTTCTTACGGATTCACATTAAAAGAAATAAAGGCTATAATGAATGTAGTAAAAATACGAAAAGCTGAAATTATCGAGGCCTGGAATGAGCACTTCGACTCTTAATCCAAAAGCACAAAAAGTAAACTTTGATTCACGTATGATGTGGGTTGAACTTAAAGACGGCCGGCAGATCGGAGTGCCGCTTACTTTTTTTCCGCGGCTTAAAAAAGCTTCTTTAGCGCAAAGAAAAAAATATAAAATTAGTGGAGGCGGCCTGGGTTTACACTGGGATGCTTTGGACGAAGATATTTCCGTAGCGGGTTTACTAGCTGGCAAAGTCGATCAAACCAATCGCAATCTCAAACGACGACGGTCTCAAATTAGGAAAGCTGCTTAATGCTTTAAAAGTTAAGCGGGGACGAGGGTGCTTCAAGAACCTTATTTCATGAACCTCTAGAACCTTCTTCCCCGCTATTAGCCATTGTGACCCGACTTTAGATCCTAAACTGCACACGTGAGATCTGGCGCAGTTCTTCAACTGAAGTTCCCAGATCTGCAAAGTCCAAGTCATAGACAGCAAGTGCATAGAGAATATCGCCAAAGTAGACTTGGTCCATCTGCGAGCAAAGACCGCCATTCTCTCTAAGCTGTTCAAGCGCTTCCATGGCGCTATTAATCGCAGCACTCTCAAACTCCTTACGTATAAACTCTTTGGACGCCTGCGGTGCTTGACCCCAGATAATCTCATAGAATTTAACGTTACCAAGAGCTTGCATTCGCCGCGACAAGTTGTCTTGATAGCGATTGGCATTTTCCTCCTCGCGCTTAGCTTGTCTGGCAAAGGCCATTTGAACAGCTTGGTTCTTAGTCTTAAACCCAGCCAGCAGTTCCTCCGCAGAGAAAACCACTCTTTCACGACCATAGTTGTAGACGCAGTACTCAACCCAAAATCTGTTTTCTGGATTTGCAAGCAGTGCGTTGATAACTTGACTCTTGAGTTTGTCATTTGCTGGAATGGGAAGTCCCCACACCGCATGGGCGTTAAGAATTGCGCCGAAACCTCGCTTTGAAATCGCAGAGCCCGATTTGAGTCGTGCTAGCAACACTTGAGCCTCGCGCACCTCAGTAGCCTTAAGTAGCTCCTGAATGCCGGGTTTAAGCTTTTCCAAAGTTGCATTCGGATCCTTTTCATCAAGCGCTCGCTCTAGAACTTCTCCAAAGTCTTCGCGAATTGAGATCGGAACCTGCCCTTCTGTCCGAATCTCAGAGGCAACAACCGCTGCACTTGGCGGCGGATTAAGATGGCGATAGATGTTGACCGAAGCAAGCCCGGTAACAAGACAAATGGCGACAAGCGCCCAACTATTCAATTTCATTAGTTCCTCTCCTGGCAGTTATGCCTAGTTGTCAGGCCTTGATAAAATGCCCTGGCAACTAGGCACAAAAAATGCGCCTCGGAGTAAAAAACCTTAAGAGCCCCTCGTCTACCCAGATGAAGGAGCTATTATAATTGTTAATTTCCTAACAATCTAGATATAGACAGTAGTTTAGAGCAATTTGCGATTCTATGTAGCGAATAGTGAGTTGCTCTAAAGAGCGCTTGCAAAGCGCTCTCGGAGACTAAAACACCGATTTAGTCTCCGTAATGTTGTGTAAAGATTCATCTTTACGCAGCCAGTATAATCAGAGCGTTTCTTCAAATATTCTGAAGAAAAAATGCCGAAATCGGGACGATCTCGGCATTTTTATTGAAATTACATACCAGTTGGAGTGGTAGTAGTCGTAGCTGTCTGCGTGGCAGTGTCAGCGGCAGTGGTATTTGCTGCGCCCGGAGCCGGTGTTGTTCCAGCTGCTGTTCCCTGCTTTGCAGCCTTAGCTGCTTTAGCTGCTTCAAGTTTTTGCTTAAACTCTGCCATGCGCGGATCGCTTGTATCCATAGTTTTTAACGCATCAACTTTTGCAGCAGTTGCAGGTGCTGCAGCCATTGCTTGATCTTTACATTTCATCTGTAACTTATTCATTTCATCAATCGCAGGCATGCCTTTAGTACAATCAACTTTTGCACCAGCATCCTTCAAATCTTGGGTGCAAGTAGGGTGCTTAGCTAATGCGTTCTTAGACATGTTGCAGGCTTTCTCCATGCTAGCAGTGTCTGCCAGGGAAATGTTTGCAGCAAAAACCATTCCAGCAGATAAGATGATAATTTTTTTCATAAATTGTTCCTCGAAATAATTAAACTTTCAAAAAGCGCCACCCTAAAGATAGGCTCGCTGAAGTATCCTGCTCCGATCATAAAACGTCAATACAATCCTTGAGCTGCAAGCACCTTGACTCGACAGCCGCAGTGCTATGATGTATCAATTTAGCGGTGAATTTAAGTATTGAAACCAACTCAGAAAAAAGCACTGAAAGTCAGGCCTACAAACGTCAAACGCGAATTATCCCACCAGTTGAATTTAACAAAATTCAGGCCTCAGAGTTGCTCCAAAACGAGTTGGGGGTTTCTAGGCTAGTCGCTGAACTATTAATTTGTCGTGGCTACGAAACTCCGCAAGCAGCAAAACACTATCTAGCCCCATCCTTAAAAGAACTCTTGCCCGATCCAAGTAATCTTAAAAATTCTACCAAGGCTGCAGAGTTAATTCTTCAGCACATCAAAGCTGGCAGTCAGATCACCGTTTATACTGATTTTGACGTTGATGGTATTACTGCTGGCGCACAACTTGCCCCAACACTCAACGCCTTAGCACGAAGCTTTGAGACCAATACAGTCATCACATTCTATACTCCAAATCGTTTCAGCGAGGGTTATGGTTTGTCCTTGGACGCAGTTGAGCGCATTGCTAAATCTGGCACAAACCTGCTGATTACATTGGATTGCGGAATCAGTAGCCACGCCGAATTAGCACGTGCCAAGACCTTAGGGCTTGCATCAATTGTGGTCGACCACCATCAATTTTCAACGCCCCCCCCGGCTGATGTGATCATCAACCCACTACAAACAGGCTGTGCTTTTGGCGATTATGGGCTTTGCGCTTCGGCTTTAACCTGGTTTCTAATTCTAGAATTGAAACGACAAGCTAGTGAATCACAAAAAAACTTACCTGACCCAAAAGAACTTTTAGATTTAGCAGCGCTAGGCACGATCTGCGACATGGTGCCCTTGACGAATGTCAACAGGCTGCTTGCTCAGCGTGGGCTTGAAGCCCTCACCAGCACCAAACGCACTGGGTTAATTGCACTCAAAAAAGTCAGTGGCTTCGCTGAGAAATCTCTGCGCTCGAGCCACGTACTCTTTGGCCTCGGGCCGAGAATTAATGCTAGTGGGCGCGTTGATGACGCACGCTTGATGTTTGAGCTCTTAACAACTGTCAGCGAAAGAAAGGCTCTGGAACTTTCCGAATACGCCGATCGTTGTAATCGCGAACGTAAACAACTTGAAGATTCCGTTAAAGAATTGTGCTTTGAGGAAATTTCAAAGCACCCAGAACTTTGCGAAAACCGCGGGTTTGCGCTTTACAATGAAAATTTCCATCAAGGTGTCAGCGGCATCGTTGCCCAAAGAATCGTGGAACAGTTTGGCATGCCTGCAGCTGTCATGGCTCCAAGTGAAGAACTTGACCGCGAAGGGAATAAAATCATCAAAGGCTCGGTGCGTGGCATTCCTGGTTTTCATGTAGCTGAAGCCTTGAGCAGTTTAAAAACCGTCTTAGATAAACACGGCGGACATACTCAAGCTGGGGGATTTAGTCTCACTCAAAAGATGCTGCCAGATTTTCAAGCACAGTTTAAGTTACTGTGCCGTAATGCCGTAACCGATGAAATGCTGATTAGAAAAAAGCATGCTGACGTTGTTGCAGTTTTTAAAGATATTACCTTTGATTTAATCAAAGAACTTTCTCAGCTTGAGCCCTTTGGCATCGGAAACCCTGAACCGTTATTCATGACAACAGATGTTGAGGTCGTAATGGTCCAAACAATCGGCAAGGGCCACTTAAAGCTTCAGCTCCGGCAGCAAGGTGTGACAATTCCTGCAGTAGCCTGGAAAATGCATGGCCACTCAGAGCTTTTTAAGGGGAATTTTATCTCTATCGCTTACAATCCTGAAATCGAAGATTATAAAGGATTCTCGAGTGTTAGGCTTAATATTCGAGAAATCTGGAAATAAAAATTTTAAAATTTCTCTATAATATCAAATATTTACCTGCAAAAGAGATTTCTCTCATCTTTATTCACTAGAATGTCGAATGTACGACTAGGACATAAATGATTATTTTCTTTAATAGACTTCTTTCGAGTTAGGATTTTAATAACAGATTAACATCTTGATATGATTGAATAAATAAGGAAAATTTTTAAAAATTTTCAATCTTTTATCGAAAGAAGTCTATTTTGTTTAATGATCCATTTTTCTTACAAAAAATGGATCATTAAACTTCTTTTGAATTAAAAATTCAAAAGAAGTTTAATTATTTTAGGTGATTAGCCAATAATATTAATGGACACAGACATTTATCACTAAGAAAGTCATAGAATAAGAATCATTTAGAAAGTTATAATCATCAAAAGAATAGACATGTTTATTAGTAGCCAATATGTGGCTTAGTTTGGAAGACTCAAATTCAAGGTGAGCAATTTTAGGTAAAGGTTATGTCAGAGCTTCCGGGAATAAATAGATTTAATAACAATCAAAACCGCGGTGTGGTGATGAGTGGCCGTTTCAATGGTCAACAGCAACACTCAGCACATTCAAGCATGCATGAAAGACTGCTTTACATCGGCGGCGGAATACTAATTTTCGCAATGGCTATTATCGTGGCTGTTGTAATTTACAGTTACAATGAAGTCGAAGCGCGACAAACATTAACTTCAAACTCAAGTGATCCTTCCGACGTTGCCTTTGGAACTATGGCTTTATTGTCTCCAGCTAAAATTATCCCAGCAGGTACAAAGCTCAACGATGTTCCATTGGTTCAAGTAAACTGGCCACGCACTGAAGTGCCTGAAGGGGCAGTGCGCGATGCTGCAGATATGCGGGATATGTATGCCAAAGTCGATCTTCAACCAAATCAACCAATTATCAAAAGTAGTTTATCTTCTGTGCCAATCATCGGCGGAGTAGCTGATATTATTCCACCAGGACATCGTGCCACGACAATCGAGGTAGATTCAACTTCGGGCGTAGAAGGTTGGGCGACTCCAGGCGCGCATGTTGACGTAATTGTCACATACCAAGACTCAACTGACGGTAAGAAAAAGAGTCAAATTGCTATCGAAGATGCAGTTGTTGTTTCTTATAATGGCCAAACTAAAGTTGGCGACACTAAGGAAGGGACAATTGGCAGATTGTCTCAGACCGCAACAGTCACCTTAGCTGTTCCGGTGATGGATGCAGTTAAGCTGCACACTGCTCGCGCGATGGGTAAAATTAGCTTGATTCTTAGAAATACGAGCGACGTCAGAAGTGTTGGCGATGCCCTAGTGACATCTACAGATTTATCAAAAGTACAACCCGACCCGAAGAAATCACTTGGCGACCCACAAGGCTTTGTCCGCTACAAAGATGGAAAAGGTGGAGAAATGCACATGGAGCTACGTGATAAAAAGTGGTGGGAACTTGCTAAGCCGACAGAACAACCTGCTCCCAGTGAATAAAAAGCATTAAGCTGGCATGCTCTAAATTGATCACTACTGCCTGCTATTCAAGTTATCCGAAAAAGTGTATTCAGGTCTGAGTGAATACTGCAGAACTCACACAAGCGCATCAAGCTGCAATTAGCCTTGCACGCGAAGTCGGGACACGACTTCGTGAGGTTCAACGTTCTAGTCAACAAATCGCACATCAATTTAAAGCTCATCAAGAAATAGTAACAGAGTTAGATCTCTGGGCTGACCAGTTGATCGTCGAACGAGTTCGACAGCTCTTCCCCAAGCATTTTGTGATTGGGGAAGAATCCTATCAAAAGACGTGTCAGGACTTAAATTCTACAATCGAACAAGTCTGTGCTGAAAAGGTTTGCTGGGTTGTCGACCCGATAGATGGCACAAGAAATTTCTATCGCCGCATTCCGCACTTTGGCGTTTCAATTGGAATTTTAGTGAACGGAGAACGCCAGCTTGGAGTTGTCTACGACCCAATGCGTGATGAAATTTTTACCGCGATCAAAGGTCAAGGTGCAAAGCTAAATGGAGTTCCCATTGCAGTTTCTGATATTGCAAAACTCGAGAAAGGGACGGTCGTTGGCTATAATGCTGCCCGGCACTTAAGCTCTAAGTGGGAGGAGTTTCATTCGCTGGGCCATAAAATGGTGCTCACTGAGACTGAAGAACGGCATTTTGGGTCTGCCGTGTTAGACCAGTGTTGGATTGCAGCAGGTAGACTTGATGCTAGTATTTTTTATCGTCTTTCGGCTTGGGATGTTGCTGCGGGGTCGCTGATTGTTGAAGAGGCGGGTGGTAAAGCTTGGAGTTTATCCAAACCACAAGCAAAAGCGTTTTCGATTTTCGATAAATCATTTGGCTTTGCTACACCGGCAATCTTTGAGGCTTGCTATGCTACTTAGCCGGCAGCGTTAAGTTCCATAAATATTCAAAAACTGAACCAAGATTTTCTGCTAAAACCTCATCGCGAATTACAGTCATCGCGTGTGGAGAAGTCCGAGTATGTAAAGTAATCACATAATATCCGACAACCCAGATTGTGGAGCTAAAAGAAATACCAGATGGCAGTGGGCGTAATTGGCGTTTATCGCCTGCATATTCCTTTGTCCTAGAGGCAATATCTTTATCTGCCTTTGTGGCATTAGAAAATAGTTTTACTCTATCGTACTGTGCATTCGGTGCATTCTTATAGCGCTTCCAATAATCTACTACCCATTCTCCATAACTTACCAAGTATGAATCATCTTGGAATCCAGTCCAAACTTTTCTGGTGCTGATTAATGCATTACGCCACATATCGATTTGATCATATAGGGCAGCCCGGACAGCTCGCTCTCCTTCGTAAATTTGAATTTTTGATTGACTAAGTGCATCTCGCCCAGAAGCCGTCTTAAGTGCTTCGGCAACTTCGCGAGCTATCGCCAATCCATGTTTCGCTTTTTCAAGTTTTTCTTCTGCTAAACGTACAATACTTTCCGAACTAGCAGGGATAAACCTTTGACCATGGGCTCGTTTCTCTGATCCTACAAGCCCAAGCTCCGAAAGCCTTTTAATAACTGAGTAGACTGTAGTGCGAGGTAATTGTGCATGTTTAGCAATGCGTGCCGCATCACCTCGGCCAAGCTCAAGCAAAGAAGAATAAACTCTTACGTCGGTTTCTTGGAGGCCGAGTCCTTCGGCAATTGATTGTAATGATTTTGAAAGTTCCATGTTTTAAAACCGTGCTGTTGTCTATCTATATCAACAATTAAAATCATAACAAATACAATATATTAAGTATAATTTTATTCTATAATTCGAGAGAGATAAACGACATTCCTGCATATTTCCGGTAATTTTCTTTTTCCTTAAGGAGTATCGAACAGTGAAATCTTTATTATTTTTTATAGTTGTTCTTAGTTTGATTGGCTGTGGCGATGGAAGTGCCAAACAGACTTCATCTCAGTTTCCACAAAGCCAAAGTACTTTTGACCGTATTGTTCTCACCAATGAAATCCGCTGCGGCTACTCACTATGGCCTCTTGCCTTTGATCGGGAACCTAATCGCGGAAATTTTTCTGGTGCTTTTTTTGAAATTACAGAAGAGATTGCCAAACGCTCTGGACTTAAAATTATCTGGGAAGAAGAGATTCCAATTGGGGATGCGGCACTAGCGTTAAATTCAAATAAAATCGATCTCTTTTGTAGCGGGATTTGGCCTTCTTCGATGCGGGCAAAGTTTATGACTTTTTCCAATGCGGCATTTTATAACGTTACAACTGCTTATGTCAGTGCCAATAGTCCTTATCGAACAGCCGATGATTTACTACAGAATGCCAATACACTTACGTTTGGCACAATTGATGGTGAAATGTCAGAAAGATTACAAGCTGCTTACTTTCCCACTAGTAAAACATTTTCATTATCTAAAGAATCTGATGGCCCAGCATTACTCTTAGCAATTGCAACCAACAAAGCTGACTTGACGATCACCGATCGTACAGTGGCCCATCTCTACGCACAGAAAAATCCAAACTCCATTCGTGAGATTGAATCTGCTCAGCCATTTGCAGTGTTTGGAGATATGTACGCGATGAGTAAGGGTGAGCAAAAACTAAAAGATTTCCTAGATGTCTCGATTGAAGATCTAAAAAACACTGGCTTTATTAATAAAGTCTTAACTAAGTACGATCCTTCAGGGAAATTGTTGGTTCCAGAAAAACCTGCATTCTAAACTTATGACACTGCTATCCATTTTAGTTGAATACCAAGAGGCATTTATCGATGGTCTAAAGACCACGCTGGCAATGGCTTTGATTACTTGGACCTCGGGTATTATCGGCGGAATCCTTGTCGGCTTTCTTGCCAGTTATTTTGAAAAAACTATCGGAAGTTGCTTACGGCTAATTGCCTTCATCCTTTCAGGCTTACCGGTTTTAGTGCCGCTCTTGGTGCTGCATTATCCAGCTCAGGCAAATGCGAACATTCGCGTCAATCCTTTCTACACGGCAAGCTTAGTCTTTAGTTTGGTTAATATTGTTGTCGTAGGAATTTGCACTTTTCAAGCGATTAAAGATTTTCCACGGCAATTTATTGCCGTCGCTAAAATTTCGGGATTAAGCCCTCTACAAATCTTTCGCTACATACAACTACCATTACTGCTGCGCTCATTAATTCCGACGTTATTGTTTATACAAGTTGCAGCTCTGCATCTGACAATTGTTGCCAGCTGGATTTCTGTGGATGATTTATTCCGCCAAGCCCAGCGCATTACCATGAAAACCTTTCACCCAATTGAAGTCTATAGTGTTGTCGGCGGATTCTTTTTGGTAATTTGTCTACCCTTAAATGCTTTTGCGCTAATTCTTCGCAATAAATATACACGCGAATTATCGGAGCGCTAAAATGATCTCCCTTAAGAACATCTCTAAAGCTTATGCTGAGCAAGTTGTGCTCAAGGATGTCTCCTTATCAATTGCTCCCGGTGCAATCACTGGGCTTGTGGGCCCCAGTGGTTCAGGAAAGACTTCTTTACTGCGTATTGCTGCCCTACTGGAAGAACCAGATAGTGGAACTGTAGCAACAAACCAAGAAAATTTAGAGCATCAATTGGGAATTGTTTTTCAACAACTTTTTCTTTGGCCACATTTGACTTTGCACGAAAATATGACGCTTGCTTCAAGGGTGCGTAAGATTGATTTCAATTCACGTTACCTAACACTATTAGAAAAACTAGATTTAGTTGGTGCGATTTATAAATATCCCCGCGAAGCCTCGCTAGGTCAAAAGCAACGCGCTGCTTTAATCAGAGCACTACTTACCAGTCCTAAATATTTATTCCTTGATGAGCCGACTTCAGCACTCGATAATCAGATGGCTACTCAAGTTTCAGAAATTATTTGTACGGAAGCAAAAAATGGTGTGGGGATTCTCCTGATTTCCCATCATCAAGAGTTGGTGCGAAATATTGCTGACGCCATACTGCATATTTCAGATGGTAGATTTAGCCCTTTAGGTCATGCACCATAATTGCCAGGGCGATCCTATGTCTGTTGAGGAAAATTTGATTATTCAAGAAAACTTTTGACAACAGGTTTAGAACTACAGATCTGAATGTTAAATTAGCGCTATTTTAAAGTGCCTAGTCTTGCTAGAATTGCATGGAAATGATCATTCAAGTTTTCTTCATTGGTTTTACCGCTGCATTATTGAGTTCAATTAGCGGAGGTGGGTCAGCGCTAGTGGCGACACCGCTCTTGATTATGCTGGGCTACCCACTACAACTTGTGATTGCATCAAATAATTTATCTGGTGCTTGCTGGACACCTTTTGCTGCAAGAAACTATTTAAAAACCTTAAAAATTGATTACACGCTTGTTTCTAGCTTAGTCATTTTAGGTATAGTCGGCAGTTGGCTTGGAGCTACGGTCGTAACAGGCTTCGATGAAGCTTTGCTAAAAATTATCGTCGGAACAATTATTTTTTGTCTGTCGATATTAGTCTACTTTAAAAAAGATTTTGGCCTAGAAGAAAAAAAGGCGACATTAAGTAAAACTCTCTGTAGTCTATTTGCTTTGCCCTTGGGGTTTTATGAGGGATTCTTTGGCTCGGGTAATGGGCTATTTACGTCTGCCGTACTCACTCGTTTTCAGGGTTTTAGTTTAATTCGCGCTCTAGGCACGTACTACATCATTGCCTTCTTTTGGTGTAGCATCGCGGCGGCAACATACATTTACAAGGGATTTTGGGATACAAATTTAATGCTGCCTGCGGCCTCAGGTTCAATCTTAGGTGCAAGTTTAGGATCTAAACTTGGCAAAAAATACGGCGCGCCATACGTGCGCAAATGCTTTGTGGCAGTAGGCTCAATACTCGGCCTTGAGCTATTGTTAAATGGATTTCAAAGCATGTAGACTGCTTGTATGAAATATTTTCTTTCGATCTTTCTTTTTGCTCTCCCTATATTTGCTACTGCCGATACTAAACTTAAAGTTGGCGTAGTCGCTCCCTTAAGTGGCCCAGCTGCCTCTGCCGGCGAGGCAATTCGTAATAGCATTACACTTGCTTCAAAAAATCTAGATCCGACAAAGAAAGTTAACTTTATTTTCGAAGACGACCAAATGCTTCCTAAGAACACGGTCACAGCTGTTAATAAATTAATTTTAAGCGATCAAGTGCATGCACTAATTGTCTTTGGAACGCCTACAGCTGCTGCTGTAAATTCAATTGCCGAACAGCAACAAATTCCGATGATAGCACTCTCGATTTTAGATACGATAGTTAACGATAAAAAATTTGTTGTTAAGCACTGGGTTCGTGCTGAAACAGAAAATCAATTAGTCGTCGGAACTGTGCGTAAGCGTAATTATCAGCGCGTTGCTGTTGTTAGTACAGTTAATGATGCAATGCTGAAGTTAAAAGATTTATTCCAAACTGCGCTACCAGAAATCGTGGTAGCAAATGAAGAATTAAATAAAGATGACATGGATTTTAAAACTGTGATTGCAAGGCTTCAAGCCAGCAAACCTGATGCAGTCTATGTCTTACTTTGGCCTCCGCAGCCAGGGTTATTTGTCAGACAATTACGTGAGGCTGGATATAAAGGAGAGGTTTTTGGCGCACACAATTTGGAAGATCTACGTGAAGTGAGTTCGAGTAATAATACCTTAGTTGGTTCTTGGTTTGTTACTGGTAATGACAAAAACGCTAAAGATTTTTATGCCAGTTACCAAAAGACTTATGGGGACTTGCCCGCTGCAGGTGGCGTCAACGCCTATGATGTCGCCTATATGTTAATCCGCGGTTCATCTGCCGAAAATTTAAATCATTACCTACATAACATTAATAATTTCACTGGCCTCTACGGCTCATACACCTCAAGCGGTGTAAACGACTTTACAATTCCTGCTGCAATTAAAGTTATCAAAAGTAACGGGTTTGAGTTGCAAGCAGAGCTTCCCTAGAGCGTTTCTTAAGGTTTCAACTTGAAAGAAGTTGGTACATAGCAACATTTTCGTTTAAAGTTCCAGTTTGGCGTTGGAGAGGAGGCGCGGAAATTTTTTATAATATTGCTTGCTGGTTATAAATTCGTTTTCTTTGGTCCTACCTTTCTTTTCCGTAAAAGAAAGGTAGGCAACGAAGTGTTCAACCCAAAATGGAACTTTAAACATGGCATCATATCAAAGTCATATAAATGTCAGCGCCATCACTGGACTGCTCTACGCGATCATTGGAGTAGTGCTCATTAAAGCTAGTGCTGAGTTGGCTCTGCTTGCGGCTGGATTGATTGTGGTGACTGGAATGCTTCCCGATATTGACGGCGGAGAAAAGAGCCCGGCTCATGAGTTTGGCTGTTTTCTTGGGGCACTTGTGCCTTTTATTTTATTTCAGTTTCATCCAGAAATTTTTAATGGCTCGGCAATTCGCTTAGCTTCGATCTTACTTGGCTCATATCTAATTAGCAGAATCTTTGTGGTCAGGATTCTTAAGGCATTCACGATCAGACGTGGGCTTTTTCACAGCGTCCCTGCAGCTTTGATTGCTACTGAATTGACATATTTGGTATTCTTTGACGCAAACCATCGGGAGCGACTTTATTTAGCCGTTGCTACGATGCTTGGCTTTATGTCGCATCTAATGCTCGATGCCACGTCCAATGTAGACTTAATTGGGAACGCTTTTGGCGGCGCAGAACCTAAGCCAAGAGCCTTAAAGTTCCGTGGAAACTCTAGTCTAGCAACGGTCGCTGTCTATGCAGTGCTGATCTTGTGCACTTATCTGGTCTTACAAGACCTCACAGTCGGCAATAAAATTGTTGCAAAAAATTAACTCAATCAAAGTCAAGCGCTTCAGGCCTCTACCCCCTTGCCCAAAGTTTTTTCGGTTAACGAAACTTTCGTCAACGGGTAAGTATTTATTTAGTCTAGTAAAATCAGCCTGCTCCCCCTCATTTGTTAACTATTTAAATTCCATCAGGCAACATTGAACTTAATTTGGCCAATAATACATAGGGCATTTAACTAGAGCGTTTCATTTTTTGGTGTAGCAATACCAGCTTAGTGCGATATGTTCCTGAAGCTCAAAGAGGTAAATTTCACAGACACTTATTTTGACACTCAGTCTAAATCACGAATTTGTAATATGATAGCGCTTCTTAGCCTCACCCGCGACAAGCGGAAGTAGTACGCCGATGACAAACAAAGAAAAAACTAATTTAGCTGCAGCTAGAAATGTTAAACTAATTGGGAAGGCATACATCGCGTCAATTGGCCCAAGCAAATATCCCTCAGGGACAGGCCATTGCATTAAATAAATAGTAAGCAGAATGATCGCCCAGGCAGAATAAACTAATTCGCGTTTAATAATTTCTTCCTGGGCAACTCGTCGCAAAACATAAAGAAATATGAGCGCATAAACACAACTTCCGATAATCCGTGGTAGCGAGTTCAGCAGTAGCGCATCACTTGGAGTTAAAACCATTCCTCCATTTAAAACTGTCGCCGAAAACTTAACGGTCTTCTCGCTAAAAGTTACAGTCTCGTGCAACCACTGGCCGGCAGCAAAAAACGCATTGGCGATAGAAAACGAATTAAGTGAACTGGCACGAATTGCCGGCCAAATTAAAATTCCAAAATAACCTGCAAAAATTCCAGATAACGAACCCAGGCTGACTAAAAATAATTTAGCAATCACTTGCAAATCGCGCGCTAGCGCTGCACAGACACTTAGCGGAAAAAGTGTGGCAAAGAGAAAGAGTAATCCTTTAACCGCGTACTGCCAAATGAACTGAACTGTACTACTCGACTGAACTGCAGCAAGACTACGTAAATTAATTTCCAAAAATGCGCTCTCATATCCGATAAAATACTGAGTTTTAAGAAATTTAGCTGCATACCAAAGAGTTAGTGCGAAGCAGAGGCTAACAGTTGTCACACTAAGCAGACGCTTGTTAATCGGGCTGAGTAGTGCAAAAACCAGCGGTTGCTTTTTAATTTTAGGCAAGGCAATGCGTCGCAAAGTCACATGCTTAATTTTAGAAGCCATTCCAATAATTTGGTTCTGGATTTGACCTTGATTTACTGTCCCAGCTTGAGTCTCGCGTGTAGTTTGCGTGGTTGCAAGTTTACTTGCCGCACGCTGCGAACGTTCCTCGAGAGATTCCAAGTATGCTGCCGCAATAGTCGTCGAAGCTGAAACTTCACCAGCAAGCGCCTGCAAACTAATGCGCGCCGAATCCCCGCCAACACGCTTAAGCATTTGGATAATTTCAACTGCCGAGCGTGGACGGTTGTACGCAGATTTTTCTAGCAATCTTAAGATCAGCAAATTCAGCCACTGTGGAATATTGCGATCAAAATCTCGCGGTGGTTTGGGTTTCTGATAGAGATGCTCTCGCATTACCGTTGCAGGAACTTCCGCATCAAACGGCAGTTCCTGCGTCACAAGTTCGTATAAAATAATTCCAAGACTATAAAGATCGACACTAGCGCTAAGCTTTTCCCCAAGCCAAACCTCCGGAGCCATGTAGGGGGCTGACCCGACAATCTCATTATGTGCCGTTAACTCCGAGGTTTCCGTGCGCGCAACCCCGAAATCAGTAATTTTCGCAGTTCCGTCCTCAAGGATTAAAATGTTCTCCGGCTTTAAGTCTCGATGTAAAATCCCTGCCTGATGAATCGACGCCAAGCCAGAACAAATTTGCATAATCAACGACACATAGGAGCTTGGTTGAATTAATTTTTTTTGAATGCACTCTAGTAAGGACTTTCCTGCGACAAACTCCATCGTAAAGTAAACAGCTTGCTTGTCTGCCCCAAAGTCAAAGGTGCGCACAACGTTAGGATGATTAACTTTGCGCATTAACTGCACTTCGCGCAGAAAGCGTTCTGAATACTTTTCATCAAAAGAGAGTTGCTGATGGAGGATTTTGATCGCTATCCGTTCACTCTTTAACGCCGTGTCTTCAGCTAAATAAACACAGCCCATACCACCAACACCCAGCAGCCGAATAATCTTATAGCGACTTGCCACCATCTCACCGGCAGAAAAACTTTGATTTGGCGCAGTGCCTTGTTTTTGAGTGGTATCCAAATGCTTATTCGCTACCTACATATCATTCTATTGATTAGACAAAAGTCTGAGCCTTTAGCGATCTTTTGGCAAATATTAATTACAATCAGCGGACAAAAACAGCTAAATTCTAGGAGGAAATGCCTGATGCTGACGGCCGTATTTCATAAATTCTAATCGTGGGATTATGAAACCCATAGCTATAGCGTGGCTTTGAGAAAACCTTCACGGGCTGAAGATTCTTAAATACCCAACCGTATAGCTTGCCAAGCCCAGAGTGCTTTTCTGGATTCTTCACAAAGCGATCATAAAAAAAACTAGATACGACTAGATATTTCGCACCGGTATCCTGCAAAGCTGTTGCGGTCGGTAAAATAGAAAAGCGCGAATCGCCCAATGCTGAAATTACAGGATAATTTTTGCGACGAATCGGCGGAGCATAAACATTAGCATCAACAAGAATCAAGGTCTGTTTGGCGATATTTGTTTCGATCCAATGTTTGGCTTGAATGCGCGTGTCTTCGAGAATCGAAAATGTATGTGGAACTGAATAAAGTGCTGCAGAGCCGACAAAAAGTGTAACCAGTATTAACTTCAGCCTGGGATACTGCTGCTGCAACAAGTTTGATAAGTTTGTAATCACAACCGCCCCAGCTAAGGCTAAAAAAGGTAAGCATGGAAGAATATAGCGGTCGGGCTGAGGCTCGGGTTTTGCGCGTACCCACTCCGCGGGAAGATAAAATAATAAAATTGCAGTGATCACAATTAAATCCTGAAAATTTCTGCGCTTCAGTAGGAATCCACAGCCAAGTAAAGCAATGCTCATCGTCAAGGGAGTCATTCCCTGAAAAATGCTGCGTTGTAGGTGATACATCCAAAACCAGTCGCCTGGTAAAATCGCACCATTATGTCCTCGTGTCATATGGCGTTGTTCTGCGCCAAAGCCCTGAAGAAAACCCTCAAAATCTAGTAAGGCATAAGGTGTAATTAATAAAAACCCTAGTGCCACCGTGCCACAGGCAACACTACCTATTAACAAATTCACAGTTGCAAAATGTTGCGTAAAAATCGCATAATTCCCTGCACGGAGTGCTTGATAAATAAGCCCAGCAAGGGGAATCACTATGAATAAGGCGCTCAGCACTCCTGTATATTTTGCTGACATTGCAAAACCAGCAAATAAACACCCCAGCAGATAAATTGCAGTATTTTTCCTACGCTGCCCTATGAGAATTGTCAGCAAGCTAAGTAAGATAAAAAACACAAGACTTGCATCTTCTTTAACGTAGCGACTACAGACGACATGCAGGGGCAGCACTGCAAGTAAACTTGCGGCGAGCAGTCCAATCTGCGCACTAAAAAGCTCCTTGCCCAAGAAAAAAAGTAAAGCAACAGATAAGCTCCCCAAAACGCAGCTAAGCAGGCGACCAAGATAGCGTAATTTTACCGGAGCCCCTTCTTTGCCCAGCCTTTGGCCGGTTATGCTTTTGTAGGCCTCACCTAAGAAGGTCATGCCGTAAAGCGTAAAGCTCGGATGCAAGAAGTAGTGCGGGTTGTAGTCTTGAGACCGGATCATACGCTGCGCGATGCGAACTTTGCGACCCTCATCAGGGTGCAGTCCACTTGGCAATCCAAAATTTAAACCTGTTAAGCGTAGCGCAAATGAAAAAATTACAAGTACTAAAACAATTTTCCATTGCTGCCTAGCAAGCCACGTTGGCGTAGCGCTATCTGCAATGTTTGATTGTGGAATACGCATCCCCAGCCACAAAAAAATCGCTAAAAAAACTAGCCAACCAAAATGTGGAGGTCCAATTATAAGCGATAAAACTTGACAAGTGATTAATGTGACGGCTTCAGCCAGTAGTCTGAGGTGTTTTTTTTCAGTCAAACTTTTCATGCACTGTAAGTATGTCGAGATGGGGAGGCATTAAAACCAAAATTCGACAAGCGGCTGTGAGTGCCAAGACTATTAACTTAAACTAACTTGGCACTCCGCAGATAAAACCCAAAAACTACAACTTTCCAAGTCGATTTAAAGTTGCAATATCATCCCGCAAAATTCCTTCGATTTCAGACATTCCCTGGGCAATCGTTGAAGCTGTTCCTGGATTGGTTGCTGTGCGATTTAATGCACGCAAGCTGTCAAGCGAGTAGCCATTTTTTGCAACCAATGTTCTAAGTTGAATCGTAATACCTTTCTTTGAAGCTGTGATACGATCGAAGATTGATTTGCGTTCGGTAATTAATTGCTGAATCGAATTGGAAGACTGAGTGATTGCCGCCTTAAGCGTTGTCATGTTCGTCGCATCAACTTGTTGCGACTCAGTGCGAGCGCTGCGTGCTAAATCAAGCGAAGCGCGTGCTTGAATTTGAGCAGTGCGTTGATAAAGTGGCGCTTCAGCAATTGAATTCTGTGCATACTTTTGTTCGACACTAGCGGCTTGACTTTGAGCTAGCGTAAGACTTTCAGCTTGAGTAGCAAGCTCAGCACGAAGTTCTTTCTCTAACGCAGCATATTGGCTTAATTTCTGACCTTGGTGGTCCAACTCGGATTGCATCGAGGCGAGTGCTTGTGAGCGACGATCGAGTTCAGTCTGAGTTGTCGTCAATTTGTCATTTAAATCTTTGATTTGACCGTAATACTCTTGCTCTTTAGCGCTAGTATTGGCGTTACTCGCAGATAACAAGGCAATTTGCTGTTCCAGTGGTCGCTTCACTGCCGCATAGTCGCATTCTAATGTCGGGCATTCAAACTTCGGGCACTGCACTTGTGGCTGATTTGCCAGGTGCGTAACCTCAGCTAAACGCATTTCTTTTGTACGCAAGGCAGATTGAAGAGTTGTAATTTCACTTTTCAGCGCACTTGTTTCAGGAGCACAATCCCCACGAGCATAGTCGGTTGCGGCTCTAGTCGTCGGAGTTACTTCCGTTGTAGCTTTAGCTTTGCCCAATTTGTATTGGTTCAGCTCACGGTCTTTTGCGCTGACTGTATCTTCAAGCTCATTTAGCTGTTTATTTAAATCATCAATTGTAACTTCGAGCTCAGCAATGTGATCAGTTAGTTGATAGCCGGCAGTGTCTGTGCGGTAAGCTTTGCCATCTGGATAGCGTCCACGCGTAGGTTTTGTATCAGCATAAGCTAAAGATACAAGAATCAATGAACAAAGAAAAACAACTAACTTCTGTCTCATGACTGATACTCCTTTGCGTTCGTAAAGCGCTTAAGTTTTTATTGATAATATGGTTTTTTACACACAAACTTAAAGTAAAACAAATTGGATTTCCAATGATTTTAGAGCTAAAAGTGTATTTCCCAAATTGAGCAGATCTTTGCTATAAATAACAAGTGTTAAGTGATACAAACAACTATTAGGTTTAATAATTATGCATAGCGAAACCTGGAAAGAATTTGGAGAAAATGAAGTGACGCACAGTGCGGCTCATCACTTACTTGCCATCCATGAGCTAATCGTCCAGCGTGGATACGCCAGAGTTACTGACGTTGCCAAGCATTTAGATATCACAACAGGCAGCGCTTCGACTAACCTGAAAGCTCTAAAAATCCGGGGACTAGTGCTTGAGGATGAAAATAAATTTCTTACGCTTTCAAGTGAAGGCAACAAACTTGCCGAAACAATCTTGCACCGTCGTTCAATTTTACAGAACTTTTTTGCCGAAATTCTTGGTGTAAGCCCCACTCAAGCTGAAATCGATGCTTGTAAAACGGAACACCTACTTAGCCGAGAAACTACCGAGCGCATGGCTAAGTTTATGAAAAAAGGTAGTGCTAAGTAGATCTAGTTTTTCTTAAAATTGAGCTTATCTCGCTTAACGCTAAGGATCAGCCAAAGTTCAAGCCTAAAAATTTATCACCAGCTACCACGGTAAAACTTTATTCATATGAAAGAGCTTCCCCGAAGGGCCGTTAGCGGGAAGGGTTGCCAGTCGAATTGAAGTTTTAGCTCCTGTAGCAACATCAACTGGCCCTTTAGCTGTGCCCATGCGCGTGCGCACCCAGCCTGGGTGCGCAGCGTTGACCTTAATTTTTGTCCCTTTCAACTCATAAGCAAGATGCACTGTGAGAGCATTCAAAGCAGTTTTTGAAGCGGAGTAACCTAAAACATTCCAACCATAAATTTCTGAATTTGTTTTTTGCAGTAGCGTGAGTGAACTGGCAATACTTGAGACATTGACAATTCGACCTTGAGAGCTTTTCTTCAGGAGCGGTAATAGTTTTTGCGTTAGCAGAATTACGCCAAAGAAATTGGTTTTAAAAGTTTGTTTGATTTTCTGATAACTTGCTTGTGATGGAGGGGTTGTCCAGGGCTCGAGCAAGACTCCAGCATTATTGACCAGGACATCAAGCTTTTTATACTTTCTCTTAATTTGCTGAACAGCTTTAAGAATCGAATCATCACTGGAGAGATCAAGCTTAACTAGCTCAGCAGAAACGCCTCTATTTTTTAGTGCCACAAGGGCGCTCTTCCCGAGCTTTTGGTTACGCACGCCAAGCAAAATGTGCATTCCCTTCTGACCAAGCCCAAGGGCGGTCTCGAAACCAATTCCTCGATTTGAGCCCGTGATCAGTGCTACTTTCCTAGCCATATTTCCTCAAAATTAATTAATAATTTCAATATATTAAGTAAATTTCTATCTGGAATTGCAATATTCACAAACAAGTGCGATTATCCCGCCTCCCAAATATTGAATAATTTGAGGCTTATATGAATCTTGTTGAAAAAATTGCTGCATCGCAGTGTAAAGAATCTACCACGAAATTTCGCACTGGCGATACTGTCCGTGTTCACCAACTAATTCAAGAAGGTGGCAAAGAACGCGTCCAGATTTTTGAAGGCGTAATCATTCGTCATGCTGGTGGCGGCATCAGTGAAAGTATCACGGTGCGTAAGATTTCATATAACGTTGGAGTTGAGCGTATTTTCCCAATCAATTCACCACGCGTTCAAAAAATTGAAGTTAAACAACGTGGTAAAGTCCGTCGTGGGCGTATTTACTACTTAAGAGGTTTACGTGGTAAAGCTGCTAAGATCGAAGAAGCACGCTACGAAAGCCCTTCAAGTTAACAGTCATTTGCTTTCTGTCTAAGAGCCAAGTTGAGTCTTTTCGGAACGCACCTGTTGTGGCTTCACCTAGGCTGTAGCCTAGGCCCACACACAGGGTGTCATCTTGAGCGAGTCTTGTGATAAGCGAAGCGAATGCAAGACGAGTCGAAAGATCTCCAAATCACTCCACAGCAGTGAGAAGGCTTTTTTGGAAATCCATTCGACTCTTTTTATGCTCGAATACTTCTCGCATAAAAATCGCTCAGAATGACAAATTTTGGAATTGTATACGATTGTCCAAAATCGCCCCTTATTTAGACAAGTTGCAGTAGCCGTTAAAGGCCCCCCCATCCTCAATCACCAGGCGCTTTACTGTGATATCTGCATCAAGACGGCCGCCACGGCGAATTTCAATCAGATCCTCTACCTGGATATCTCCGGTCACAGTACCAAGCACAATCAATGTTCCCACACGTACTTTAGCATCAACAATTCCATGACTTCCTACAATCAGGGCACTTGGTGAAGTCACTTCACCGTGTAATGTGCCTTCAACCCTTACCGGACTATCAAAGCTGAGCTTTCCTTCGATTACCGTTCCAGTGCCGATCGCAGCACGAATGTGCGTGCCAAAGCGCCTCTGCAAATCGTCTTCCAATGTTAGACTTGGGTCGCTGGTTGGAACTTTTGCAAATGATTGCGCCAGGCTTCCGGAGGAAGCGCTAGTCCCACTTGAATATGTAGTTGATTGCTGAGTGCTAAAAGTCGGCTGCGCGTAACTAGTTTGTCGCTGTGTAAACATATCTGTTTGTGCAGATGTGCGCGAACTGCTTTGCGCCTGATCTGAGAAGTCTAGGTCGATAGTTGCCCCAACTTCCGAAGCATTTTCAGTTTGCTTGCCAGTGAGCAGCACAACATCGTCATCAAATGAACTATCACTCGATGTGCCTTGAAGAGCTGCAGCGTGCCAGCGTTTTAATGTATCGTTAGTTTTTCCGAATCCTAGTTTCATAACTTCTAAACCTTACTGCTTAATCGGCCCCCCAGCGGGGCGCTTCAATTGGGTTAAAGCAGTACCATTATTTCCCCTTAAATGCCAGGGGGAATTGTGGTGTGTGATTTTTGAGTTTAGAAATTTATCTTTATTTCGCGGCCCAGCAGGCTGTCCGAATCAAGGTTTACCTGAATAAACTGCACTTCTTGCTGCTTGCCACCACCGAGGTCCTCTACAAAACCTGGTGCTGGAGATAATCTGACACCTGCAATATTAGGCTTTAATCGCGGATGGAAACGATAGCGCAGAATGGAACTAATACTTCTTGGAGTGAAACTTATCCCCGAATCATTTGATTTAACTTCTCCAGCTCCGATAACCAAATAGCTTGTAGTTTTAGGGGTGCGCACAAAAAGCCTAAAGCGCCCTGCTTCGAAAACTTGCTTGTAGTTTGGTTGTGCAAGGAAATATTTTGCCCAAATTGAGTTATGCGAGACTACGGCAGTGGCATAAATCAGATCGAGAAAGGACTCAATGCCCTCTGGTCCGCGATCGCGAAATGACTGCGGGATGGGGTCAACAGCCGTCCACTTGCTATGGTAAAAATCCGAAGCATAGAGGTCTTTCGAGGTAAACGCTGCAAGCGGCGCAATATGCCCCCCATCTTGACTGGCAAAAGAGCTGCTGCAAAGTTCATGCAAGATAAATCCGGCAAAAAATGTTCGTCCCTTGCCTCCGTGAGTTTCAATTGCCTGGGCAAGATTCTGAACAGCATCATCGGCAAGTTTAAAATGAAAGTACGCGCGATTAGAATACGCGTTAGCTGGAATAATTACGCTCAAAAAAACAAACCCCAGCGGGATCACTCTTAAGGCAGCAAGGGTTAATTTATTCCAACCAAGTAAATTCTTATTTTCTAAAGATTGGTTTAAATAAATCGCCGCAATTACCAGCATCAAATATGAAGCTGGAATAACCATGCGCTTAAGCTCAAGCTGAGGTTTAAAGGTATCACCCAAGAGTTGTAGAAAAATCACCCAGACAAGGTGTAGGGCTATTAACTGCACACGTTTATCTCGGCCAAGATAGTAGAGCGCTGGAAGCAGCAAGAAAATAAAAAGTGGGTTAGTTTTCTTCAAACTCTCATTCAGTGATTTAACGCTTTTAGCAATTTTTTTAGAGATTATTGGTTTAGGTTTATTAGTAGCTGAAGTTTGAGCTGCTAAGCTTTCTGCTTTAGCGTTTCCAGCGGACTGAACTCCATGCACTCCGGGAAGCGCTTTGAGCTGCAGGAAATCAAAAACTCTCGATTCACGGATAAAGGTAAAGACCCATAATGAATGTATCGCTCCGCAAGCAAAAAGCAGTGCTAGTATTTTCCTGCGGCGAGACTTTTCAAAAACAGTTCGAAACTTGATAAGGGCAATTAAAATCAATGGCAGGTAGAGCGCAATTCCAAGCGGCCAAAACAAGCCCAAACTAGAGATGAAAAATAGCGCAATAATTTCTTTCCAACTCGGCGGCATTTGCCCAAAGCAAACTTTCCAACCTAAAGCCAAAATTAAGGGATAGAATCCAACCGCAAGACAAAAACCCAATGTTCCGTACTGGAGCAGCCACTCAAGAAAATATGTTGACGGTGCTAAGGCAAATAGTCCTGCTAAGCTAGCCGCAAGCGATCCAAAGCCAAAAACGCGTAGCGAAAAAAAGACCGCCCAGGGTGTGATAAAAATATAGAGATAGGGAATAATTAGATTATAGAGCAATGCGCTTTGCACACTTGAGAAATCAAAAAAATAGACAAATGGCGCAGTTAAGAAAAAAACATTTAAAATTCCTGAAGGGAAAAATTCACGCGCCGAATAGCCCGCATTCCAGCGCGGATTATAAAATGGAATTTCAGGAAAGTGATCTTTGAGTAGCTTTAAGCGGTAAAGAAAGCTCGGGTGATCATCACTAAAAATTAAATTTGCCCCTGTATAACGTAAGAATAGAATTGTAATAATTAGCTGCGCGCCGAATAAGACAAAAGGTGAAGCCAGGCGCTTGTCTACTTGCGCATGGATAGCGCTGAAGCATGCTCCAGCGCAAAGCACTATTCCTAAAATTGGATATTGATTTAAGAAAGTAAAGTTTCCAGTAGTCCAGGGGCAAAAAAAGATTGCTGCCAGGCAGAGATTTGCCAAGATCAGGGGGGCAAGCTCAAAAGCTAATATTTTACAAATTTTATGCATTCGAAAGTAATTCTTTGGCAGTTTTCTTATGTTGCTTTTGCACTAACATCAAAATCAAACCACCGAGTATTGCAATTAAAATAGTCTTTGCCCGAAGCACCAGCGCAAGACCTAGACCTTGGGCCTTTGTAGCACCAATGCGTTCAAGTAAAAATACAAATGCACCTTCCTGCACACCAATTCCCCCCGGAGTGACAGGAATCATTCCAATTAGTAGGGCCAGTGGCACAACCACAAACAGCTCGGAAATATTTTGGGTTTCCCAGCCAACAGCTCTTCCCGCAACATAGGTATTTAGCACAGCAATTAAATGATATAAAAATGAGAGCAGCAGAGTATTAAACATTAAGCGTGGGTTAGCCTTAACCTCGCTTACATGACCAGAGACTTTCAAAATTAATTTTTCAAGTTTAGCTGTGATTTGCGGTAAAGGAATTTGCTTAATCAGTTTTAAAAATATGTTGAGCGCGTGCTTTGAGAAAATAACCCAGGTGCCAAAAAAAACTCCAAGCGCCACAAGGGTAATTGCAACTTCAAAACCTGCAGCCACATTTGTGCCGCGCATCACAAAAAACAATCCTAGCGCTGTCATTGCGACAAGTCCTGACCAACGTTCAAAAAAAGTTGAACTATATGCAGCGGTATTTGAATTAAGAGATTTTCCTAGATAATAGCTGCGCGCAACGTCGCCCCCAACATAGGAGGGGAAAAACACATTAAAGAAGTAGCCCAGCGTATATAATTTAATTAAGGTCAAAAGTGGCACTGTTTCTCCAGCAACGCTTAAGAATTGCTGCCACTTCAGTGCGCTAATTGTAATCAATATTGCAGAGATCAAAAGTAGTAATAAAATTGAAAATAAATCAATCTCAAGCAGCGCACGTACTAACGCGCTCATGCCGACATGCGCAAGCACGAGATATAAGATCACAATTGCTACAAGAATTTTTAACCAACGCATGTTTTTCTCGAGAACGAGAAGGATAGGTTAGGCCGATCGAAGAATCAAGAAAGTCCCAAACTCTGCGGTAGGTTCATCAAACTTAAGGGCAATATCAGTCACTTTTGCATTATTCGGCCCAGCAGAGACGTATTGAAGCAAGCTCTGCACAGCACTATCACGCCCTTCAAAAACAGCTTCAACTTGGCCATCGAGTCGGTTTCGCACCCAACCTGTCACGCCCTTAGCTAGCGCTTGTGCTTTTGTCGACTCGCGAAAAGCAACTCCCTGTACAAGACCAGAAACGATTACATGAGCGCGAACTGAATTTGCCATAGACTGCTGTGTTTTTTTGCCACACTAAATATTTTGTGGATTGGCTATAATCGCATAGTTTCCTGAATTGAACTAGCAGTGGAGACTAGAATAGGTATTCGGAATTTCCCTCTGAAGAAGTTTAAAATATCGTAACAAATTCTGACATCTCAAGTAGTTATGGGAGTTAACCATTAGTTGTGTTAGTGTTATAACCCAGTATGCGTTAAAGAAATTTTATGAGTTTAGCACAATTGTCTTCATCAAATATTGATTTTGTTTCTGAAATTAATCGACTTAAGCGTGAGAAGTCGGCCGTGCTACTTGCTCACTACTATCAGGAACCTCAAATACAAGATATTGCTGACTACATTGGTGATTCGCTTGGGCTTTCACAACAAGCACAGCAAGCTAAAGCCCCGCTGATTCTTTTTGCTGGCGTAGTTTTCATGGCCGAGACTGCTAAAATTTTAAGCCCCAAGGCAAAGGTAGTTGTACCTGATCTTCAGGCCGGTTGCTCGCTTGCCGATAATTGCCCGGCAGATAAATTTAAAGCTTTTATCGCTGAACGCCCAGATCACGTGGTGATTACATATGTGAATTGTAGTGCTGAGGTTAAGGCCTTGAGTGATATCCTCTGTACTTCAGCAAATGCAGAAAAGATCATTCGCTCAGTTCCAGAGGATGAAAAAATTATTTTTGCTCCAGACCGCCACTTAGGACGTTATCTCATCAAGAAAACTGGTCGCGAGATGGTGCTTTGGAATGGTTCTTGCATTGTGCATGAAACTTTTGATGAAAAGCATTTAGTGCAACTTAAAGCCCGCCATCCAGCTGCTGAGATCATTGCTCATCCAGAATGTCCTGAGCAAATTTTAGCTCATGCCGTGCATATTGGCTCAACTTCTTCACTGCTTAAATACGTCCAAACCTCATCCGCCAGAGAATTTATTGTTGTGACTGAGCCCGGTATTATTCACCAGATGAAAAAGGCCTGTCCGACAAAAATTTTTCACGAAGCTCCGCAAACCGATGGCTGTGCTTGCAATCAATGCCCGTACATGCGCTTGAATACTTTAGAAAAAATCTATCTTGCGCTACGCGATGAGAAACCTGAAATCACTGTTCCTGCTGATATTATTGAAAAAGCGCGAATTCCACTCGATCGGATGTTAGCGCTAAGTTAAGAGAAATTATGGCTCAAACAATTTACCTTGATAACAATGCAACAACAAAACTTGATGAGCGAGTGCTCGATGCGATGGTGCCAGTTTATAAGGAGCATTTTGGTAATCCCGAGAGCACAACGCATCCTTATGGTTGGTTTGCTGAGGAGTTAGTGAGTATTGCGCGGGAGGAAATTTCGGAGGCGATTCGTTCAACGCCGGAGGAAATAATTTTTACAAGTGGCGCAACAGAGGCCAATAATTTAGCGCTTTTTGGCAGTTTGCATAGCTACATTAAAAGTTCAAGGCCGGCGCATGTAATTTCCTGCGTAACTGAGCATAGTTCAGTGCTGGAGCCGCTCGAGCGTCTAAAATCTCAAGGTATTGATGTCACACTTTTAGAAGTTTCAGGAAATGGCTCGATCTCACTTGAAGCTTTAAAAGCAGCACTTCGCGATGACACGGTCCTAGTATCTTTAATGCTGGCCAATAACGAGATTGGAACGATTCACGATCTGCACGCGGTAAGTTCATTAGTTAAGCCACGTGGCATTTTAGTGCACACCGATGCAACGCAAGCGCTAGGGAAAATATCAATCAGCACCAAATCTCTTGGTGTTGATCTGTTATCGCTTTCTGCCCACAAAGCACACGGACCAAAAGGGGTTGGCGCGTTATTCATTAAACAATCTGTGCAGCGCAGTATTGAGGCTCAGCTCTTGGGTGGTGGGCATGAGCATGGACTGCGTGCAGGAACGTTAAATGTGCCTGGGATTGTAGGATTTGGGAAGGCTTCTTTTTATGCTCAGGCTGACCTCACTAAAACGCAAGCGACTTTGCAGAAACTTTCTCGAATGTTTTTAGATGGGCTGACTAAGGTAATTCCTGGGGTTTACGTGAATGGGCCGCTGGAAAACAGGTTACCTGGAAATTTGAATCTTGCTTTAGATGAAATTCCTGCGGTTACTCTTGTCGCTGAGCTTAAGTCGCGTGTGGCTTTTTCGCTTGGTTCGGCCTGTCAGGCCAAGCATGCAGGGCCTTCGCACGTGATTAAAGCTTTAGGTCTAGAAAAAGAGCGTATGCATGAAAGTTTCAGAATTGGCATTTCCAAATTCACAACCGAGGATGAAATTTTTGGTGCTGTGCAGGCTTTTACTGACGCGGCGCAAGCGTTACGATCGCATGCCTAGTGCTTTGCAACCAATCGGTGAGATGCTGTCCTGCTAAATTAGTTGAACCTATTTTCTCTTCACAAAATAACAGTTAAAATAAAAGTGCCGAATTGATTTAAACAACGCTCAATTCAGCAAAGGCGTAAACCTAAACGTCACTTTCAAGCCGTGCGCTTCGTAGATGTAATCTAGTCACACAGCTTATAAAGCTACTAACTTCCCAAGCCAGTCCGAAGGTCGTTCGCGTTCCAAATCAGTCTCCGCAGAGCTTCAACGCTGACAACTTGAACAAGTCCTGTTTGATTCTCGCCAATTCCGACGATGGCCAGATATTCCTGCCCTGGTGCTAGAAACTCCAAGATCACTCCGATGCAAAAAGCGCACGGTTTTGAGGGCTCCCTAGTCCAGACACAAACAGCAGCCAGGTGCTGGTCGGGCAAGCTCAAATGTCCTTGCGCGCTTGCCGTCCAGATCGCATTCCGTTCAGCGCACACTGTGCCACCGTAGGAGGCATTCTCAACATTCGCGCCGGAAGCAATTTTCCCAGCTGACGTTAAGATCGCAGCACCTACAGGATAGCTGCTATAGGGGCGATGCCCACCATTCTCGACAGCACCGTCCGCGGCTCCAAGCAAAGCTTGGAATAGTTTCTCGTCAGCCTCAGGGTTTAACCCCAGAGAACCTACATAAGAGAGAAGCAGCGCAGGAATTTCTTCACGCGGAACTTCTCCATAAAATGCCCACATCGACGGGCATTCGGATGCTCTGTTCATTGTTGATTACCAACCTCACAAATCCCGTCACGTGCTCAAGGCTTTAATAGCCAATCGGACACAACCGCAGATAAGTTTAGCGAATCTATCAAAAATTATGATTAAATTCAATTTTCCAGGTGGAATTTTTTAAAGTTGTAAATGTTAAATCGATCACTAAAGTGATCTTACTGTTAGAATACTAACTAATCTCAAAGCCTCTATACTGCCTAATTAAAATCACACGTCCAAGGATTGAAACCAAGTGCATTAAAGCAACTGGCCAGCCATCTTGGAAACCCATGGTCGCACCAAAGACAACTCCTGAAATGTCTTTCGCCAGTGATAACCCAAGCATTGGAAGTGACAAATTACCAGTTGTTCCACTGGTAGTTAATAATTTTGATTGATGAAAAAATCCCCAGCCTAAATTAATAGAGAGCGCACAGAGGATCAAACGCCAGAGAGGGACTAACGCAGTTAGAGTTGACCTCGAAATAAGCGCAACTACAACAACAGCAATAAGAACACTCAAGGCAGTTAACAAATAATACTGAGATTGTTTATTTTTTCGCTCCTGCCAAATTTCATAAATAATAGCGAGAATAATAACGATCGCTATAATTCTAGGGATTACAAGATACGGATTAATCTGAGGTAAGCTTAGCCCATAAGCAAAGAAGCTATAGATTGAGATGTAGGCAGAAAAAATAAAGCGTAGGTCAATACTTTGTGTTGCTTTTAATTCCGAATTTCCGCCTGCGATTTGATTGGTAGCGCTCTGTTTTACCGTCCAGATTTTTCTGAGTTGATGCCAATATCCAGCAATTGTCAGTAGGAAAAATATTGAGCTAATTAGCCCTGCGATATTCATAAAAAATATTATTTGATATTTTTATACGTCTTTTTTGAGTTTGAGCTTGAGCCAAGGTCGAGGAACAAAAATTTTTTTGATGCCGACTTTATTGTAATAAACGAGGCTGAGAAAAAATTTTCTGTGACGAAGAGATTGGCCAAGATCAAACTCAAAAATTAACTCACACTCATTTCATGAATGATGGCTAAGATATCCTTGGTATCAACCAAGCGTAAGCTATCATTCCAGGGGATTCGCACTCCTGCGTTCTTGGGAATTAAAACAAGCGCATGCAGCGGCACCCCACTGATATTTGCCTCACCTCGAATATCGTGGTCATAAGCACTGGCAACTTCTGTAACTTCGGCAATCACACTCTCATTCATCGCCTCTTTGGCGCCCTCAGGTAAAAAAAGCCCCGCCTCAGTTTGATTTGTATCCTTACGGATTTCTACAAGAACCCGCATCCCTAAAGGACTTACTCTTTTGATTCCCATAAAAACTCCTTCTTGTCTTATTCTACCGTCACGCTCTTTGCTAAATTACGCGGCTGATCTACATCTGTGCCACGACTCACTGCACCATAGTACGCAAATAACTGTAAGGGCACAGTTAAAACCATTGGTAACATGTCTCGTGGGATCGCACCGAGCTCAATTACATGCGAAGCAGCTTCTTTTAAGCCATCAGTAGCACGGTCAGTTATCGCCACAATCTTTCCCCCACGTGACTCAACTTCCTTAAGGTTGGACATGGCCTTTTCATAATTTACCCCGTCATGCCCCAGCACAACTAGTGTCGGCGTGTTCGCATCAACTAAAGAAATCGGCCCATGTTTCATCTCCCCTGCCGGATAACCTTGCGCATAAACATAAGAGATTTCCTTAAGCTTAAGTGCTCCTTCCATCGCCACAGGATATAAAAAACCTCGGCCGAGAAATAGAAAATTGCCAAATCGATTATAGCGTTCAGCAATTTTTTCGATTTCCGCGTCACGTTTAATTGCCTGGTCAATTAAATTTGGCAGCGCAACTAAGGCATTTAACTTTTCAGTAATTTCTCCCGCACTTAAAGTGCCACGAATTGAAGCAAGTTTAACTGCAAAAAGATAAGCTGCCGTAAGCTGAGTTAAAAAAGCCTTTGTCGAAGCAACGCTAATCTCCGGGCCAGCATGCGTGTAGAGCACTTGGTCAGCCTTACGAGCAATTGAAGAGCCAATCACATTACAAATTGCAAATGTTGGAATACGTAACGACTGAGCATAGCTCAGGGCACCAAGCGTATCAATTGTCTCACCAGACTGACTGATCGCCACAAAGAGACTATTTTTCCGAGCTGGAATACTGCGGTAGCGAAACTCCGAAGCATATTCGACTTCGACAGGAATTTTTGCGAATTCCTCAATATAATATTTAGCAACAAGCCCCGCATGCCAAGCTGTACCACAGGCGGCGATATAAATATGATCTAGATTTTTGGCATTTAACAATTGATCGAAATCTAAATCTGGAAGATCAATCGTCTGCTTGTCTTGATTAATACGCCCACGGAAAGTGTCTGTAACGACGTTTGGTTGTTCATGGATTTCCTTCAGCATGAAATGCTTAAAACCGCCTTTTTCTGCAGTAATCGCATCCCAAGTGACATGCAGTGGCTCTCGCACCACGGGTTTTGCATCCTTCTCCAGCGTAGCTGTTCCGCGGGTAACGCAAGCAATTTCACCGTCGTCAACCACAACAATATTTCGAGTGTACGGCAATAAAGCAGCAATATCTGAGGCGATAAAAGTCTCATCTGCTGCAAGCCCAATCACAATTGGAGAAGAATTCTTAGCAATAATAATCCGATCTGGCTCACTGAGAGTAGTAATTAACAGCGCGTAGCTTCCCCGGATGATACTTACCGCCTTTCTCACGGCGCTAAGAAAGGAAATTTTCTCTTGATTAATAAATTCATCGATCAAATGCGCAACTACTTCCGTATCTGTTTCTGAAAGAAATGTGCGTCCTGAATTTTTAAGTTGCGCCTTAATCTCTGCGTAATTTTCAATAATTCCGTTATGCACCAGACAAATACTTCCAGCTACATGCGGGTGAGCGTTAGTCTCATTTGGTCGACCATGCGTGGCCCAGCGCGTGTGACCAATGCCTACATGCGTTTGTGCTTTAACTCCAGGATGGACTGAAACATCTACCTCGAGTTTGTTACCAAGCAGATTTTTTAATTCACTTAATTTTCCCGAGGCGCGGTAAACCTCATATTTGCCGTCAACGATGCGAGAAACTCCAGCAGAATCATAGCCGCGATATTCAAGTCGCTCTAACCCACCGACAAGCACTGGGTAGGCTTCACGTGGTCCGACATATCCCATGATTCCGCACATAATAAACCTCTACGATTTCTTAGTTCTTTTCTGACGTGCCCAATCAGCTAAGTTTTTTTGCGGCGTGCGCTCAATCGCAAGCGCATCAGCCGGCACGTCTTTGGTAATTACCGAGCCTGCCCCTGTAATCGACCCTGCCCCTAAAGTTACCGGTGCAACAAGGCTAGTATTACTGCCAATAAAAGCGCCGTCAGCAATTGTGGTTTGATGTTTCGCGGTGCCATCATAGTTACAAGTAATCGTGCCTGCGCCGACATTTACTGCTGCGCCAATTGTCGCATCACCAAGGTAAGTAAGATGGTTTGCCTTACTCCCTACTCCCAGTGTGCTCTTTTTGACTTCAACAAAATTTCCGATATGCACGTCCCGAGCAAGCTGCGTGCCTGGGCGCAAATGAGCAAATGGCCCAACACTTACATTTGTATCAAGCGTTGCTGAGTCAAGTAGGCAAGCAAGTTTAATCTGACAGTTGTCCCCAATCGTAGAATTCGTGATGATTGAATTCCCTTCGATCCGACAGTTTGTGCCAATTTTTGTATTGGCTCTCAGTCGAGTACCTGAACCCAGATATGTATCTGAACCAATCACTACATTTTCATCAACATAAGTTGCTTCTGGATCTTCGAAGCTCACTCCAGCATCCATGTGCTTTTTAATGATTTTTAAGCGTAATTCTTTTTCCAAAATTGCAAGCTCCGTAATTGTGTTAACCCCACTTAAGACTTGGCTCTCCGGATAGTGCTCAGCTTCGACAGTATAATGGTGGTTGTTCGCAAGTCCAACTACATCTGTAAGATAAAGCTCTTGCTGAGCATTTGTTGTTTTTAATTCCCTTAAGTGCTGAGCTAAGAAATTTGTATTGAAAAAATATAGACTTGGATTAATTTCTGAGATTTTACGTTCTTCTGCTGTCGCGTCTTTTTCTTCACGGATGGCAACGACTTTTTGAGAACTATCGCGGATAATTCGTCCGTAGCCGTAGGGATTCTCAACTGTTGTAGTCAAAAGTCTTACGGGAGTTTTTGGCGTTGGAATTGATTGAGTAAGTGCCTTTAACGCGTGCGCGTTAATCAACGGCAAATCGCAAGGGATAATCGCAACCTGCGCCGCGAGATCTTTTACTTGAGCTAAAACTGTTTGCACTGCATGCCCAGTGCCACCTTGAGTTACTTGTTCAATTAATTCAATTTTTATCTTTGAAATTAAATTATTCCCAGCTTGAGCTTCTGCAAGTGCACAACGGACCTGATCTTGCCCATAACCGACGACAAGAAATATTTTTCGAAGCTTCAGGGCCGCGTTAGATTCTGCCGGTGAGACGGCCTCTAGAGTGCGCACTAATAGGGTCTTATTCAAGAAGGAGTGTAATACCTTGGGGCGCACCGTCCCCATGCGTTTACCCTTACCAGCGGCCAAAATTATGCAGTCAAAATCCATTTATTTAAAATTGAATAGCCTAACAAATTAAATACCTTAGGGCCGCTATCATGCCCGATATGGGCTACAAATTCAAAGCACTCCTAAGAAAGTCTTTAAGTTTCAATCAGTTATAGTCGATAGATATCCTTAGGGTTAGGTTTTTCTCGAGAAGTTCTAAATAGTAATGGGCCAAATTCATCAAGAACAGCAGCAGCAAAATCGGCGCGATATTGATCGCGAGCTTGAAGTGCTTGAAGTCAGAATCGGGGAGCTTAAAGTTTTATATGAGCAACATTTTGCTGATATTTTGCCGCAACCTCCAGACAAAGAGCATCGCGAGCTCAAAATGTTTATCCGGCGTCTATTAAAGGCACCATTTAAAAACTCGCAGTCACGCTTTAAGCTTCGGCACTTAATTAATCGTTTTCAAACTTATAACACCTACTGGGAGCGCGTTAAGAAAGAGCGTGAAGAGGGAATTTACAAAAAAGACCTATTTAAGGCTGAGTTGCGCGAGAAAGAAGCTCAATATGCTCAGGACGCTAAGACCGACAGGAGCAAGCTTGAGCGCGGACTTAAAGATCTTTACGCAACATATGAAGATGCCTTACGTAAGGTCGGCGCAAATATGTCGCATGTAAATTATGACGCCTTTAAGAAGACCTTGATAGAGCGCGCCAAGGAGCTTAAGAAAAAGCATGGAGCAAAAAAGCTCAACTACAAGGTTATAGTTAAAAACGGCAAAGTTGTAATTAAAGCTAAGGCCGGAAATTAAGCACAGTTTTAGTTTCTAACTTCGCCACAGCTTAATTTACAAGGCTCGTGCGGCGATGTGCTTCAATCCGTGCCTTGGCTAAAGCATACTGCGCAGCTGTAGACTGATAATCTTCGTCAAAAGAACTCATTTTTTGAACAATCGGCTCAAGCTCTGCTTTACGTTTTGCCTCAGCGTCGACATTCACTTCATCTGCATTCTCGCCAGCTTGAGCTAGTACTTTAACTTGATTTGACTCGATATGATAAACGCCTTGACTGATTGTGTACCAGTAGTCGTTTCCACCATTAACAACCTTAACAACTCCAGTCCCTAGTAATCCAATAAAGTCCTCGTGACCGGAACGAATTCCAATTTCGCCGTCATGGGAAGGAACAATCACTTCTGTGACTTCACCTGCATAAAGAACTCGGCTTGGAGTGCGAATTGAGAGTTTGAAGGTTGTCATGGCAGCTTCCTATCAATCCTTATTTCTTAAATTGAGCCGCTAAGCGTTCAGCTTTTTCACGAGCTTCTTCAATTGTGCCGACAAGATAAAATGCCTGCTCCGGAAGATCGTCATGCTTACCCTCTACTAGCTCCTTAAATCCACGGATAGTGTCTTCAAGTTTGACAAATTTACCTTCAAGGCCGGTAAACTGCGCAGCCACGAAAAAGGGCTGAGACAAGAAGCGCTGGATTTTACGGGCTCGTTCAACGATCAGCTTATCTTCAGCTGAAAGTTCATCCATACCGAGAATTGCAATAATGTCCTGCAAATCTTTATAGCGTTGTAAAGTACTTTGAACTTTACGTGCTACGGCATAGTGCTCAGTGCCAATTACCTGCGGGTCAAGAATTGTTGAAGTTGAGTCTAGTGGGTCTACCGCTGGGTAAATTCCCTGCTCTGCAATCGCCCGCGAAAGAACTGTAGTTGCATCTAAGTGCGCAAAAGTCGTTGCTGGTGCTGGATCTGTTAAGTCGTCAGCAGGCACGTAAATCGCTTGCACTGAAGTAATTGAACCAGACTTTGTCGAAGTAATACGTTCTTGGAGCTCACCCACGTCTGTAGCAAGTGTGGGCTGATAACCTACGGCTGAAGGCATACGACCAAGTAGCGCTGATACTTCTGAACCGGCTTGCACGAAACGGAAAATATTATCAACGAACAACAACACGTCTCTGTTTTCTTTATCACGGAAGTATTCGGCAATAGTTAGCGCAGTAAGTGCCACACGGAAACGCGCTCCGGGAGGTTCGTTCATCTGACCATAAACAAGAGCTGCTTTATCAATAACGCCACTCTCTTTCATTTCCATCCAGAGGTCGTTACCTTCACGCGTGCGCTCTCCTACTCCGGCAAACACTGAGTAACCGCCGTGCGCCTTAGCGACGTTGTTAATCAGCTCCATGATGATCACAGTTTTACCAACACCTGCGCCACCGAAAAGGCCAATCTTTCCGCCTTTTACGTATGGAGCAAGTAAGTCAATAACTTTAATCCCAGTTTCAAATAACTCCTTACTTGTTGCTTGGTCTTCAAACTTTGGAGCTGAGCGGTGAATTGGCCAAGTCTCGGTTACTTTCACAGGCCCCATTTCATCGACTGGGCGACCAACAACGTCAATGATGCGTCCCAGCGTGCCTGCGCCGACAGGAGCAGAAATTGCACGTCCCGTGTCTTTAGCAACCATTCCGCGAGTAACTCCTTCGGTTGAGTCCATCGCTACGCAACGAACAACATTGTCCCCAACATGCAGCGACACTTCCACCACTAGATTGTCTTGAGTGTTATCAATCGTCGGATTAGTCAGAGTTAATGCGTGGCCAATTTCAGGAAGTCCTGCACCTTCATCAAACCCGATATCCACAACCGGTCCCATGACTTGCACGATGCGTCCAAGACGCTGCTGACCGGTGGTTTTATTATTTGTAGCTGTTTCAGTGTTCATATTTTTCTCTCAGTTATTAAAGCTATTAATCTAAACCTTTATTTTAGAGCCTCAGCGCCACCAATAATGTCGAGTAGTTCTTTTGTAATCGAACTCTGCCGCGCGCGGTTATAAAATAACCGGAGCTTGCCCATTAAATCATCAGCATTACGGGTTGCAGAATCCATTGCTGACATACGAGCAGCGTGCTCGCTGGCCTTAGACTCAAGTCCAGCTAGACGAAAACGCATCTCCAAAGCCAAGGGCAGAAGTGAGGTCATTAACTCTGCAGCCTGAGGACTAAAAGTTGCTGGCAGAGTTGGCGTCTTTGTTTGTTCTGCCGTCAGCGAAAGTGAATCGATTGTGACAGGTAGCACTACTTCGCGAGTGACACGCTGGGTCATCGCAGTCACAAACTTGGTATAAAACAAAACAACTTCGTCAATTTTCTCTGCGCTATAATCATTTACAGCTTTTTTGAAAATTTCAGAGACTGGCCATTGATTTGCATCTTCAGGCAGGCTTTCATACTCAGCAACGGTCTTCCAGCCAAAACGCTTAGCAGCAGAGACTGCACGACGCCCCATACAGACGACTTCTGTTTCGACAGCTGAGTTTGTAATTTCTTGGTGTGCAGCGCGTAATACGTTGGTGTTATAAGGCCCACACAAGCCGCGGTCACCAGCAATCACAATAATACGGCGACGCTTAACCACCGCACGTGGCACAATCAAGGGCGAAGAAAAATTGTCGGGAAGCTGCCCAAGTACTGCTTTTAGCACTTTGAGTAAATCGTCAGAAAAGGAGCGACTAAAGATTGCAGCATCTTGCGCGCGGCGTAACTTTGCAGCTGAAACAAGCTTCATCGCACGCGTAATCTGCTTGGTGTTTTTCACCGATCCAAGTCTTCTTCGAATTGCTTTTAGTCCTGACACTGTTTGAATTCCTTAATTTAAATTAAGCTTAGGCCGTTGCGTGTTGCTCGCTACCTTTCTTCCCAGCTGCTCCGCTTGCTGACTTTGTAGCCCCGTCACTACGCGATTCGATAAAACTCTTCGTATACTGAGCAATTGTTTTTTCGAGTTTGGCTTCTTCTGCATCAGACATTTTGCCGCTCTGTCGAAGGGCATCAAGCACATCCTTAGCATTACCCGCAACAAACTCGTGCAGTCCTGCTTCATATTCTCCGATTTGGTCAAGCTTCAGTGCATCCAAGTAGCCCTTAGTTGCTGCAAAGATGGAGATAATTTGGAACTCTGTCGGCATAGGCTTGAACTGTGGTTGCTTAAGTAGCTCTACAAGTCTTTGACCACGCTCAAGCTGAGCTTTTGTAGCGGCATCGAGGTCCGAGCCGAACTGAGCAAACGCTTGCTTCTCGCGGTATTGAGCGAGATCGAGGCGTAGCGTTCCAGCAACCTTCTTCATCGCCTTAACCTGGGCAGAACCACCCACGCGAGATACCGAAAGACCTACGTTAATTGCAGGTCTAACACCTGAGTAAAATAAATCTGCTTCAAGATAAATCTGACCGTCCGTAATTGAAATCACGTTTGTCGGAATGTAAGCAGACACGTCACCAGCTTGTGTTTCAATCACCGGAAGCGCTGTCAGTGAACCGCCTCCAAGAGAATCATTTAACTTAGCTGCGCGCTCAAGCAAGCGTGAGTGCAAATAGAACACGTCTCCAGGGTAAGCTTCACGTCCCGGTGGGCGTCGTAGCAATAGCGAGATTGAACGATACGCTACCGCATGCTTCGACAAGTCATCATAGATAATTACTGCATGCTTACCGTTGTCACGGAAATACTCCCCCATGGCGCATCCTGCATAAGGGGCGATGAATGACATTGGAGCAGGTTCACTGGCAGAAGCAGTCACAACGATCGTATGGTCCATTGCGCCATGTTCGCGAAGTTTTTCCACCACCTGCGCAACGCTTGAGCGCTTTTGACCAATCGCAACATAAATACAAATCACACCAGTGCCCTTCTGGTTAATGATCGTATCCAACGCAACTGCAGTTTTACCAGTTTGACGGTCTCCGATGATGAGCTCACGCTGGCCACGTCCAATTGGGACCATTGAGTCAATCGCCTTCAAGCCCGTTTGCAGCGGTTCATGAACTGACTTACGTTTAACAATTCCAGGCGCTTTAACTTCGATACGCGAATAGGTATTGGTTGCGATTGGGCCTTTGCCATCAATTGCATTTCCAAGCGCATCAACCACGCGACCAACAAGCGCCTCACCCACTGGGACTTCTGCAATCTTACCGGTACGTTTGACGATGTCGCCTTCTTTAATTGAAGAAGTCTCGCCCATTAACACTGCTCCGACGTTATCCTCTTCGAGGTTAAGCGCAATTCCCATTAGGTTACCTGGGAACACTAGGAGTTCACCTGCGGCGACGTGCTCAAGTCCATGAATACGAGCAATACCGTCACCGACAGAGATAATGGACCCAACTTCGGCCACATCAGGGCGGTTTTCAAAGCCGCTGATTTGTTCTTGGAGAATTCGACTAATTTCTTGTGCCTTAATTTCCATAGCGATTCCTTATTTTAAAATTCCTTTTCTAGTCATAACAATTTTATGCAAAAAGCTCTCTCTCGACGCGACCAATTCCACCATTTAAGCTGGCATCGATTACTTTACCTGAGTATTCAATTTTCATTCCGCCAATTAAAGCGACGTCAGTAGTCCATTTAAACTGCGACCGCGCACTAATCAGCTTACGCAAGCTTGCCTCGGTATGCGTACGCTCATCGGTCTCAATATTACGAGCAGTTGTAATTTCAATTTGAATTACTCCAGCTGCTTTTTCCGCCATCTCGGTATATCCCTGGGCAACTTCAGAGAGTAAGCTTAGTCGATCTTTTTCAAATAAAAGCTTAATGCCTTGGGCCAGCAGGGTATTGATTTTAACGCTTTCTAAGATTTTCTCTAGGGCGCGAGCGCGCTGTACTTTAGGGAAAAGTGGGCTAAGTAAGGCCTCTCGGAGACTTTCATTTGCATCCCAACTGGTGGCAAATGCTTTTAATTCAGCAGCCAGATGTTCTGCAGGGCTTACAGCGCCAGTGTCTGGGGTTGGTAATTTTCCCAAACTACGTTCAACTGCGCGCAGCAGTGCCCTGGCGTAGCGGAGTGATAATTTTTGAACACGTTTAGCCATCTCTCTAAGCTTTAGCTCCAATTTCTAGTTCAGCTGCCAGAGACTCAATCACCCGGGCTCGTAGCTGCTTGTCATCTTCAGCGGAAAACTCAGTCTTCAAGCGACTGCGTAAAAGTGCCGTAGCCATTCGTGCGGCCTCTTGCTTAAGTGACCTCTCGGTAAGTGCATATTCGCGGGAAATTTGTCGTTTAGTTTCCGCAGCAATACGCTCGGCGTCAACCTGAGCATCTTCAAGTATGCGCTCGGCGATACGTTTCCCCTCTTCCTCAAGTATTGCCTCAATGCGCTTACGCTCAGCATCAAAATTATTTAATAAGTCCGCTTGATGCTCGTAGCGTTCTTGTGCTGCATGCAATTCCTGGGCAGCGCTTTCAATTGTTCCGCGCACCTTGTTACTGCGCGAAGCAAGAATATTTTTACCGTATTTTCGATAAAGAAAAGTCAGTAGCCCGCCATAAATAACGGCGTTAATCGCTGGCAAGGTAAGGGATGCAAGGGATGCAGTCTGGCTCATGGATACCTTTAGTGAATTGTTCTACTGGTTGTTCCTGATAAAAGTTTTTGCTTCAACCGGTCAGCAATTAACACTGCTTCTTGACTAAAGTCATTTCGCACCCGGCCTTTTAGTTCTTCAAGCTTTTGACGATTTGTTTCGAGCTCTTTGTGGGCCAGTTCTGTTGCCTCATCAATTACTGAGCGTGATTCTTGCTTAGCTTTTTCAATATAAGTATCGCGTCGCTTTAAGGCTTGAAGGCGCACAGCTTTAGTTTCATCGCTAAACTTCACTGCCAATGCTTCGCTTTCTTCAAGTAGTTTTTTTGTACGTGCCGTTGCGCCAACTGTCGCCCGATCACGTTGGTCTAAAAGATTTAAATACGGCGTAAAGAAAGTTTTACTAAGGAAGCGCCAAACTACGATAAATAGCACTGTTGATAGCAAAATTGGTTCTAAATTAGCCATAGCCTCTCTAAGCTTTTAATTTCGATTATTTCTCGGTCATCGCACAGTGACCCTGAAAAACGACTCCTTCGTTAATTTTCACAACCGGACTCTTGATATTTCCATAAACTCTAGCCCCGGAGCAAAGCTCAAGCGACTCAAAGCAATCAATATCGCCATTGACCCGTCCGAACACACGCACCCGTTGTCCGCTAATTCGTGCATCAACTAATCCGCTTTCTCCAACCGTGAGTTCTCCATCGGCGCGAACCTCTCCGTCGACATTTCCATCAATCTGGAAACGGCCACTGACAACAAGCTTCCCTGAAACGCGACAGCCCTTACTGAGTAGACCAGTAGCAGCAGCTTTTGTTGAAGCATCTTTAGGTGTCATAAGCTATTTTAACAGTAGTCCCCGCAGGGGTTTTTTGCGCACAAAGCGATATCCTCTGGGCAAGTTATTGTCAAATGTCACTCTAGAATCTCTGTAAATTTCATTGAGTTTTTACCTTCCACATCTGACCCAGCTAAAGCTATGATGACTAGGTATTAAAATACAAAAACCATGCGTCTTAATTTTGATCTCAAAATCCAGCCAGCCCTACTAAGTCAAGTAGCAAAGCTTGAACGCTTAATGGGACAACTCGAAACTAAACTTGAGAGAAATTTCCACTCTAAGCCCTATGCTGAAATCACTAATTCCATTAACTCGCTCTGCGCACTCAGATCTGTAAAGCGAGCCGATCAGACTCAAATTAGAATCGAAGAAATTTTAGTCAAAAAGATCATCGACAATGGGGTCATGCCGGGGAAGCGCGACCTTTTAAGTTTAGCTTCACTGCTGGCTGGGATTGATACTCCCGGTGTTGGCATTAAAGTGCGCTCAGAAGCGGCAAGTTTTTATGGGCAGCTTGCTCCGATTATTGTTCCGGAACAGATCTTTCCCACGCTGGCCCCCTATATGGTCGAGCGGCGTGTGGATGAAATCTTAGAATGGGTTCGAGTAGAGCTCGAAAAGTGGCCTGCACAAGATGCTGAGTGGCCCCCAGTAATCGTGATCAGTGCTGCCTTTGTCATGCTTTTACAGGCCTATCCCGTTGGAGACTTAACTCATCCTTGCGCGCTACTTTTGATGCTCTGTCTTTTCAATCAACACAATTTCAGCCTTGCGACTGAATCTAATTTGATTGGCTATTTCGAAACATATCGAAGTCATTATTTTCAGCTACTACGCGAAGCAGAGAAAAGCCTGTTTGCAAACTGGGCGACACTGAGCCCCTGGATCGGGTTTGTGATTGATGCCCTGACTGCTGGAGCGCAAAAACTTTTAAGTGAATCAAATTATAAGGAACTGCGTCCGCGGCTGACCACAACTCAAGAAGAAATCCTTAATTGCATCCGCAAAAACTCCCCTGCATCACGGGAGATTATTGCCGAAGCAACAGGAATTAATCTGGCAACGGTAAAGTATAATTTGGGAATTCTCGTCGAGCAGCGCTACCTCAACCGGGTGGGTAATGGGCGGGCGACAAGTTATCGACCAGTGTAGTGCTAATATCTACGTGCAAATATTCGCTTAGGCTTGAACTTATACTTCCACTTATCCTTATACTTTACCTTCCCTTTTTAAATTTGTCCCGTCCTGAATAGAGTCCACACCTAATTGAGGAAGGTGAAGGTTTAGATAAAAAAGGATCAGTTCAAGTTCAAGCCTAAGAAATAAAGGCATCGGTCCCAATTTATTCCCAGCGCTACGCTAGGCATTAATTCGCTCTAAAATGCGCTCAAATTCCTCGTGTGAGAAAAAACTCACGCGCATCTCGCCTGCCCCAGTTACGTTCATGTTCAAAGACACCTTCGTGCCCAAAGCCCGACGTAATCGATTCTCAAGTTCGGCAATTTGTGGTGTTTTATTGTTGCTTGTTGCTTCAGCTTTGCTACGTTTTTTCGGGCTTTTTTCTTGCGCTAGGCGCTCGAGCGAGCGCACTGAGATGTTCTCTTGCACAATCTGTTCTGCCAGCCGAATTTGTTCTACTCCGTCTTCAAGCATTAAAAGTGCCCGGCCGTGTCCGGCTGTTAATTTTCCAGTTTCTAGATAATGAAGAACTTGAGCGGGCAGTTTTAAAAGTCGCAAGGCATTAACAACCGAGGTGCGGTCTTTGCCCACTGTTTTGGCTATTTCTACATGCGAGCTACCGAATTCATCCTGTAACCGCGCGTAGGCTTGGGCTTCTTCAATCGGGTTTAAATCGGCGCGTTGAATGTTTTCAATGATGCCAATTTCTAAAGCTTCCTTGTCGCTTAATTGCTTTAAAATCACAGGGATTTCTTGCAATTTGGCGCGCAATGCCGCTCGATATCTTCGCTCTCCGGCAACGATTTCAAAGTGCTCTGAATTATCTTGTGAATGTTTGCGACGCACGACAATCGGCTGTAGTAAGCCTGTTTCACGGATTGAGTTTGTGAGGCTTTCAAGCTCCGCTTCACTAAAGATTTTACGTGGCTGATTTGGATTTGCTGCAATCAGATTAATATCGACGACGAACACATCTCGCACTTCGTGCTCAGGGGCATGCTCCAAAGACGAAATCTTTGTCGGACTAAAATCATCGCCTACAAACGAGCCCCAGTCTTCGGCGCTTGTTGGCACGTCTGCTAAAGCGCCATTATTTACTGGATTTATCGCTGCAATTTGGTGATTTACCGAATTAATTGTTTCAGTGCTGGAGCGATTTTCTGCTCGACTTTCTGCTCTCCCTTCAATCACTTCAAAATGTCTTTTTGAGGGTAGTGCGCTAGCTGAGCTAGACACTGGAACAGAGAAGGTAGGTTCAAGTAGCGAACTTAGACCGCGACCAAGCGCAACTCTTCGGGTCGAGGCAGCACTATGGGTTTGGTAAGTATGGCTATTCTCCCGCGCGGACTTTGTTCTCGCTGTAAATGATTTAGAATTTGCCTTTCTTGACTTATGTAGCTTGGAGGCAATTTTCGATCCTAGTTTCTTCTCAATATTTTTCTTTGTAGTTTTCTTAGTTTTCATAAAATATTCTTTAATTTCAATATGTTATATTATTTTAGCGATTATTTCTTTCTGCTTTAAGCTCTGTTTGTTGTGGTTCATCTTGCTGATAGGCTTTCCCCTTGAGGCGCCTTTCTAGTTCATCTGCTAAGCTTTTATAGGCAACTGAACCTGGAGAATTTGGATCATAAAAAATAATAGGACGCCCAAAGCTTGGACTTTCACTTAAACGCACGTTGCGAGGAATGACAGATTTGAAAATCTTATCTCCAAAAAATCTTCGAGCTTCTTCTTCGACTTGCCTTGACAGATTGGTTCTCGAATCAAACATCGTCAGAGCAACGCCTAGCAAAATAAGCTGATTATTTAGTTTTTCTCTAGCAATTTCATATGTTTGCATCAAAGAGCTGATTCCCTCGAGGGCATAATATTCGCACTGAAGTGGCACAAGTAAATAATCTGCTGCGACAAGTGCATTGACTGTTAAAACGCCGAGCGACGGCGGGCAGTCGATGATAATAAACTCAAATTGGCTCTTTAGTTTCTCTAACTCACTTTTAAGTATGACTTCACGACCCTGCTTACTAGCTAAGTCAATCTCTACTCCAACCAAGTCAGAATTTGCTGGCGCAACCCAAAGCGAAGGCTGCTCTGTCCCTACAATCACTGTGCTTAGACGAAAAACTCCCATAAAAACGTCTAGCAGAGTTCCTTCAAGGGAGTTTTTATCGACACCAAGGCCACTTGTCGCATTTCCCTGTGGATCAATATCAACAACAAGAACCTTTCTTCCCTTTTTTGCAAGAGCTGCAGAGAGGTTTACCGCAGTAGTAGTCTTTCCTACTCCGCCTTTTTGATTTGCGATTGCTATAATCTTGCCCATAATTCAAAAATCTCACTTCCTAAGACCTTTTTTCGATTTACTTTTGGCACTACGTATCATGGATAAGTTTTTCACGTAAACACTTTGTTTCACGTGAAACAGCTTCGATGTCAGTTTACGCACTTCACTGTTTCACGTGAAACAATGCATAATTAACTATCTTAAGTTTAAGTAGTTTACAACAAAGGGTATTAACTATCTGAAATTACTGATAAAATATTATTTTAATCGTAAATATTGATTATTTCTCTAATAGGAAATATAAACGGAAAATTATTTGTCACCTATATAGAATGATCATTCATAAGTCATGAGTAGTTTTAGGTGAAGATTGTAATTTGAACTTTGAGTCTCAAATTACTTAGCTCGGTTATAATTGTTTTTTAATTTTAGTTTTTGCAAGGCGGTAGTAGGGCAACTAAATCTGACTCGTTTCGAGTGAGGTTGGTGCACAGCTCTGCCTTGCGATTCTATACAACTAACTGAGCAGTATACGAACAAGTTTAACTTGAATGAATAAAAACTGGTGCATTATGACAACAAGCAATGTTTGCTATCCATCAACGACTAAAAGCTTACTAAAGAGCTTTTTTAGCTTCAAAGCAGTAGCTCTCCTAGCGCTACTATTTGTGTTTGCCGGCTCAGCGCTAGCCTGGAACACGTGCGGATGTTCGATGACTTATCCGAACTATCGCACGCACGGGATGGATGCCAGCGAGCTAGCCTACACGAATGCCGTGCTAAGTGCGGTCAGCTCGTCAGTGCTAAGCAGTGGCTCACTG
>JAEUWB010000059.1 GCA_016786595.1 bacterium
CTTTAATGAAGGTGGCTATTTGATGTATCGTTATATGGATGCCCAGGCCAGACCGCGCCGCTTAGTGTCAATTGATGGTCGCACGAATGTGGGTGACCAGAGCGTATTAAAGGCATTTCAATCGGCCTGGGCTGGGAATTATCGCTGGCGGGAATACATCAACTTAATTAATCCGCAGACAATTATCTGGCCCACACGTTATCCTTTAACGTCGATACTTTTTGCTGGGCAAGAGTGGTGTCGTGTTTATCATGACGAAGACCGCGACCAGGGTTTTTCTGTTTTTGTGAGGCGGGAGTATTTCCTTGGCGGGCAGTCTAAGCTGCAATCCGATAATTGTGTTTAGGCAATCAGTCTAACTGTCCAGCAACTGATTTTACTGGACAAAAAGTACATACCCGTTGACGAAAGTTTTATTAACCGAAAAAACTTTTGGCCATTGGTATCAAATGCGAGTACTACTTAGTACTAGACGCGAGTTTCTCTTATTTAGACTGAGGCAATTGATGTCGATACATAACATAGCTAACAACATAGCTAATATAGCGAAGGAGTAGTGGTGAAAGTTAATAGCGCTGGGATTAACAACGCGGGAATGACTTTGGTGGAACTTTTAATGTGCCTAGTCTGCCTTGGTATTTTAGCTTCAATTGTAATTCCCCAGTATGCTGAATACAAAAAGAAGGCATATGATGCTATGGCAATAAGCCACATTCACAAAATAAGATTAGCTGAGGAAAGTTATTATTCCGAGCAGCACGAATATACTTATTTATGTGAAAATTTACGCAATCACGGTTTTACGTGGAATAATGATCAGGTCAGAATTAATCTCATGAACCCAGATGATAATTCTCTTGACCCATTTGATAATGGACATGGTGTATTGTCGCGCTGGAGTTGGAAGGGGACATTCGGCCACCTGCGTGGTTCAAAATGCTACGTCTCTTCGAATGAAGAAGGCGAAACTACAACTTATTATAGTAATTATGGTCCTGGCGGAGCGATGGGCAACTGCGAAGAGAATGGAGATGGCAGCTGCGTAGCACGCGCTTGGTAGTGAATTAACAGAAAGAAAAATTAGTAAAAGTTGCAATAGTCATTACTTAATTTTAGGGACGATAAATAACATTAATTTCACCTTTTACAGATAAGCAAGCTAGCCGGCGGCAGAGCTGGTGAGGTTAGGGAAAACTTTTAGTGGGTCGATGGATTTACCGTTTTGGCGCCATTCGAAGTGGAGGTGAGGGCCGCTTGAGATGCCGGTGCTACCGACTCGCCCGATCAGAGTGCCTGCTTTAACGATTGTGCCGGGGTTGACTAAGATTTCATCAAGGTGACCGTAAAGTGAGGCGTAGCCGTTGCCGTGGTCGATTGTGACGAGTTTACCGTAACCTGCGTAGTTATCAGCAAAGACGATTTGGCCGTTTTTAACAGCGCGGACGTGGCTGCCTTCGGGTGCTTGGAGGTCAACGCCATTATGGTGCCTGACGTAGCGGTAGACCGGATGCTTGCGTGTGCCATACTTGCTAGAAAGCTTTGCTGCCATTAGCGGGAAAACAAACATTCCAAGCTCTGTGCGTAGCGGGCTTGCGATTGCCAGCGGTGCAGCGCAGTAAGCGATAATTAGGTATAAACTAATTATCTTTTTGGAAGCTATTTTTAAGTGTTTTGAAAGCATCTTCTACTTCTGGGTCGTCGTTGTTAGAGTCTGATTTGGCTTCGTTTGCAAGGATGTTGAAGTTATCATCGCCGCGCATTCCGCGTGCGGCTGGAGTAGGAGAGTTTGCGCCAACGTTGCGAGTGACATCTTTACGAACATATGCACGGCCGCCGGTAGGAGTTAGTACTCGAATCCATTCGCCTTGAATTGCTTCGACAGTAAGTCGTGCTCCTTTTTGTAGTTGCATTACAGGTGAATGTTCTTCGCCGGGGCCACTTCTTAGGTTTGCTTTTTCTGCGATGATTTCAACGAGAGCCACATCTGCGGCAACAATTTGCGGTTGAACATCAGCTGTTTGCGCGCGGGCATTGACCCTTGTGTCTGACTTGCGGTTTGGTGAGGCTGTTTCTGTTAATGCGCTTAGTTCGGTTTGTTTGAGTAGTAATTCGTTACGAGTGTTGACGAGGTCGCTTTCGAGTTTATCTGCTTGTTCGGCGCGTGGACGAAGCGTTGCTAATTCAGCTCTAAGCTTTTCAAGTTCAGTGTTGCTTGTATCACTCTTGGCAATTAACTCTTGCAGATTCTTTTCGCTGGTAGTCGCCTTAATTTTCAAGTCAGCTAGTTCTTTTGTCGTGGTTTCTAAGGCATGCGATTTTTCTGTAGAATTTTTTGAGAGTTCGGTGATTTTAAGATTAAATTCAGCGTTTTCTTTTGACAGTGTTTTGATGCGTTCTAAAGCTGTTTCGAGGACTGGTTTATATTTATCATATTCGCTGCTTTTGATGCGTAAGTCGGAAAGTTCTTTTTCTGCCTTGGCAATCTCAGCGCGTAAGTAAGAATTATTTGTAGTTAAGGTTTTGCTGGCTTCTAGGCTTGCTTTGAGGTCGCGAATGTCTTTATGCGCATCAAGTAGTTGTTGTTTATGGAGCGAGAGTTCCTTTTCGCTAGTGCCTTTTTCTCGAATTTCTAAAAGCAGCCGAGAAATTTCGTCGCGAGAGTTACGTAACTCAGTCTTCAATTGGGCGATTTCTTTAGTATAATTCGCGGAACCACTTTGCATATCAGCCAGAGCTTGTTTAATTGCCTTTGAGCTTTGCATTTCAAGGTCGTACTTATTCTTTAATTCTTGAAATTTTGTATTCAAGTTGAGTAATGCATCTTCACGTCGACGAATTTCACTTGCTGGGTCACCAGGAACAATTGTTGTGGCTTTAAGTGCGTTAAGCTGTTGATCCTTTGCACTTAAGGCTTGCTTAAGGCTTGCAATTTCATTTTCAAGTTCCTTACGGAGTAGAGATACTTGGTAAATTGGAATAAATTCGCTGCTATTGTCCGGAGGCGTTAAGTTTTCGGGATGAGCCTTTGTTGGGCTAGGAGCTGAATCTGTCGAGTTTAGATTATTTACAACTGGCGCTTCGAGCTCTTTAATTACTGGCTCAGTAGTTGGAGCAGGATTTGTCGGACTAGAATCAGTAAAACCTACAACGAGATTGGGATCATTTTGACTGCTTGCTGAGCCTGAGTTTGTTGACTTTGAAAACAGGGTAAAAAAAATTAATGCGCCTGTGACTAGTCCTAGCGCGAGGACTTTCAATTTAGCTTGACTGAGTTGAACTCGAGGTGACAGTTTTGCCACCTCAGTATGAGCGCTTTCCGCTTCAGTTTCAAAAATATTTTTTTCCACAACAACCTCGTAAAAAACCTTTTAGTTGCAGACGCCTCTGCGTCGTTTAGTCACTGGAAACTAGTTCTTCGGATTCAAATGACTTCTTTTGTAAATTTCTAATGCGGCGGTCGCGTGCACCTTGTACAAGTAATTGTACCTTGCGCGGGTCGGGTATGCCCTCCATGATAATTTCAACTTCTTGTTGAGCGGCGCTACCGATATGTACATCGCCGATTCCTAAAATTCTTTGTAGGATTGTCTGCACTGGTTCGACACCGCGAATGTCTTCGTAGCGTAGTCGCGGCTGTCTGAGTTTAAGTGAAACTAGGCCAATCTGTGCTTCAACTCCGCGTTCGTCGATAATATATTTTGCATTGTACATGAAATACAAAATTTTGGTGAGCACAAACCCTGGAATAAGTGTCAAGAGCGGTAAGTGCATCATGTAAGTTTTGTCTCCAAAACTGAATAACTCACCGGGCACAACGACTAGAGAGTAAATTGAACTACCTTCAAAATACTTCGTAAGTTGAATACAAACATAAGAAAGCGCAAAAAAACTAATCAACTCGAAAATTTGTGCGCGCCAGGCAGGAAAGAAATAGTAGCGATTTCCTGGACTAGCGACCTCAATTGCAGTCGCATCGAAGTCCTCGGCTGCACTAGTATCTCGTTCTTCTTCGAGAAAGACATTCTGGTTGCGAATTTGTTCTTTTTTAGAACTCATAGACTACCTATTAGTACCTGAAGGTTGAATGCGATTTAATCTAGCTTCGATGTCTGATAGTGCATCACCGGGCTCGGGTTTGCGAATGCCGGCAGGGTCTTGAGTGCTTGTGGGCTGAGTAGTTGCAGCACTGCCTGGAGCAGATGTTTCGATTACAAGTGCGCGATCAGCTGGCTTTTTATTATCAGTCACCACTGCCTGAGTGCCGCTATCAAGGTTGGGAGTTGAGCGCACAGTGCCAAATTCGCCACCGGTTTTAACGCGCGGAATCGAAGTGACTTTCCCTCCCGCCATTGCATAGACACCAAAAAAGAAGGCAACTAACAAGAGCGACGTCAGGTTACGCATGCTAAATGCGGGTTTCATTAAAACGATATCAACAACTTTTTTCTTATCCATAAGATCCTCTGTTATTAGTTAACAGTAACATTCTGGGGCTTTTCACCCGGTGCGCAGGGCCGCCATTTACCTTGACGCACTTCGCGCACTGCCGTGTGGCGTGGTTTATAATAAAATCCATCTTGATCGAGTCCCGGTCCGTTTTCTTCTGTCTCGACGATTGGCTCTTCCCAGCAGTACTGGGTGGTGCCAGGAGGAATTGGAGCATCATTCACGACCGTAATCACAGTTGGTCCTCCAGGTGTGCCCGGAGGGCAGGATGCTGTACGACTACATCCAGACAAAGTTACTAAGGCACAAAGACTTAGGATTGTAGAGATTTGATAAACTATTTTTTGCATAAGGACATTTACTCCTTTACCTGATCAGTTTCTGGATATTCAACTTTTTGTGTTCGTCCAGGGCGAATCTCTACAACTGTATTATGTGAGGGGCGATAATATGTGCCCGTGGGGTCAAGTCCTGCTGGAACACGAACCGTGTCATGCATTGGTTCAGTCCAAACCTCATGAACTGTTCCAGGCACTGCTGGGCCTTCTACCTCTTTAATCACTGGCTCAATTGGTCGTTTTTTGAAAAGTGCACAGCCACTGAGCATAGTTGTAGTAGATAAACTGAGCAGTAGAATTGCTACTGAATTTAATTTGAATGTGTTTTTCATGACGCATTCCCTTCCTTTAATTGTAGTTGTCGACCTTGCGTTGCGGCTTGTTCGCGGCGCATTGCTTCATAATGTCGGCGCCGGCGCGCAAATTCTTCTGCGCCATGCGGGGCGATCATTACGGCGCGTTGCAAGGCACGCACAAAATCACCTTCTTGTTCATCGATTAATGCCGAGAAGAGCTGGTTGTCGTCACCGTTATTGGTTGAAACCCAATAAAATGCTGGTTCAAGCGGGAGCACTAAGGCAGCTTCGCCAATATCTGAGAGTAAGAAAAACTGCGATTCAATGCCTTTGACAGTATTGAGACGCATAATAGTTTCAGCCTGCTCTTTATTGAGGTTAAAGGCTTTAGCTGTCATATGAAATTTTGAAGGGTCCTGCTTGAGGAAGATTTTGTGCGAGCTATTCTGCACGATTGCTTGTCCGCCTTCACCCACGTAGAAATCTTCTCCCGACTGCGAAGCTGCAATGACGATACCCTTACGCTTACGATATAGTCTGAATGCCGCCTCAACAACTCCCGCAGCGGTCTTACCGACTAGGTCATGTGCTTCATCGAATACCAGCAATTTACGGGTATCTAGCTCAGTTGGGTCGTTCATTACGGTGTCAGCCCAGAGCATGGCGACTTTTAAGAAGACGCGTTGTAAGTCCGGATTGCGACTTAAACCTTTCAAGTCAAACACGATAAAGCGCTCTTTGAGCTCGAGACTTCCCGCACGGTCAAAGAATCGTGCATATGTTCCGTCGCCATAGTATTCGCGCATCAAGACAGCAAGCTCCTGGCGCATTCTAAAATTGTCTTCGGTCTCATTTGGCCGCGGAGGTTCTTTCAGCACTTTTAGGATATCGCGTAGGAGAAACTCACGATCGCGCGCGCCGTGACGGTAGCGATAATGAGCTTCAGTGAGTGATTCAATGATTTCATTACGTTGCACCCGAGATACTGTCGTATTTTTCTCGCTGGCCATGTCGCAGATAATATCCACGCAGACATCTAAGAGGTCTTTAAAATCTTCGTTAGTGCGATCAGGATCTAGCTCTCCAAGTCGCGCAAGGAAGTTCATTGCTGGAGCGCGTGATGGTGTTGCCTGATAAATACGTCCGCCAAAAAGTCTAGCTAAGCGCTCAAAGCCACAAGGTTGATTCGGCATGCCCTTATCGAAGACGAAAATAATTGGTGGGCGTTCCACGCGTGCGCCGTCAGGGCGCTGCGAATAGTGTCCACGGGCAAGGGTGATAATTAAAAAACAAAGTAGATAACTCTTACCAGCACCAGAAACACCACTAATAATTACGTTTGGAGCGATATTCGAGTCGAATAAATCAAAATTAACTAATTCGCGATTCCACAGTGAAGGCAGGACGAAAAGCGAGTTTTTACTACCGCGCCAGTTACCCCAAAGCGGAATCAATCGTGCTGCGCGTGAAGACTGCATCGAGCAGGTCCAACCTGGTCCATCAGTCGTTGGGTCATAGGCGCCGGGTAAAGCATTTAAGAGCACGCCCAAGTCGCTAATCATATGCGACATACCACGAGCACCGTTTAGTGCCGGAAACATGGCTTGAACTTCGCTTGCAGATCGGCGTGCCTCGTCCAGGTTGCCCGAGATTTGCACGTGGTGCATGCCTACTCGCACAATTTGCGAACGGTTTGAATATAATTCTTCCCGTGCGGTGCGGATATTACGAATATCGTGGATGATTTTTTGATTGCTACGGCCCATCGGAGAGCTGGCACGTAGTCCTAGAAAGAAATCTAAACGGTCAAGTCGTTTAAGTTGAGTCTCTTTTGGATCGCGTGAAAAAGTCACAGCGAAAACCGACTCTCCAGGAATACTTTGTAGCGGCACAGTCATGAGAGGTAAGCACTGCTTTGGAGCTTTAGCCATACTGACTGTATGATAGACGCGGCCATCCTTAACCAAGTAACCATCTTCGGGGTGATAAGCTGGCGTGTCTGAAATTTGATTGGCTAGAATATCGTCGTGATCATACGTCGGAACCGGGACTGCGTTATAACGCCCGCGTTTAAATTTTCCACCCTTAGTGCTGCGTCGATTAAGTAAGGGATAGAGTGTATTAATTAGCGCTTGGCCATCGAGGCGTTGAGCGTAAAGTCCAAGGTCAACCATGCGTGCAATTTTGCCATCGACTTCGCCACGAAATTGTTCGCAGAAGCGTCGATACTCGGTTTGACGATCAGTTTCTTCGCGCGGGTCACGCACGCCATGGACAAGTAACCGGGCGGTTGACTTAAGTTGATCGATAAATGAATGCATGATCCACGGTGGGTCGTTGCGAAAACAAACAAGTAGTTTGATTTTTCTGACACGACGCTCAATGTACTCGGAGTTAGCCGAAGATTTAAGCATGCGAATCCAGCGTCGTGCCATCCAACCAGGGACTCCAGTGGTTGGATAATCGTTGATGCAACGATCGAGCGTGTCTTGTACATCAAATGAAGTGACCCAGCAAAACTGGACTGAAATTTTATGATCGAGTGAATCAATTAATTCTTGAATTGTTTGGCAAGTTTGATAAGCAGTTTCTGGAGAAGTTGAGGTGAGTAGTAGAGGTTGAAGTTGCCAAATTGACCACAACGAAGCGTCAGAATGCAAAAAGACCTGCTGCTCGCTGTCCCACTTTACATACGGTAAGAGCTCATTAAAGAGCGCTTCATCTTCGTATAAACGTTTTCTCGTCAATCTTGTGATGCTCATAGCACATCATCCTATAAGACAGTTATTACTGTCTTATTAAAACCTCTTGTTTAGCCCTCGCTGCCTGCTGCTCTTATTTTGCGGCTGGCGGCAACTGAGGGGTGATCTCACGGTCAACTACCCGAACTATTTTATCATTATGACTCAGTTCAATCGACACATTTGCTTGTTTTTCGATTTCACTGGTAATCATTTCGATCGAGCCATCTTGCCTAATCGAGACACGACGTTTCGCAATGTCGTTCGGATAAAAGGCCCGATATCCTAAAGTCTGAGCTATAGCCTCTACTGCTTCAGAAAGACTAGATTTTTTTAGGTCAGCAGCGATAACTGGCCGAAGATATGGAGAATCTTTGTGCTCGGCATAGCCTTCAGTTGGCTGCGGGGTTTGGCTCCAGCGCAAGCGGTTATAGACTGGTTCTGGTGGTAGTTGTCTGAATGCGTACGGATAAGATTGTTCTTTGATTTCAATTGGTCGCGAAGTACTGGAAGTACAACTCGTCAAGATAATCAGACAAACTAGCAAATATCTAACGTCCATAATAAAAATTCTCTTGTTTAGCGTTTGCCGCCCTTGCCATCTTTATAGATCCACGGTGTAGCGCCTGAAGCAGAGCTGCCTTGATTCAGTTGTTGCTCGAGGTCGTATGCGTCTTGTACCGCCCAGCGATCGTTTAATACACGTAAATAGTAGTAGTGTGCAGGCACTAAGTCGCCAGACTTCGTAAGATGGTCAGGGACCCACATTAAGCGCACTTCAGCAGGTTGCACCACTGGGTAATAAGGCTCTGGAGCTTGTGCTGAACGATATTGACCCATCACGTTTAAAGCATGACGAGCATTGTCAGCGCCACCACCACCGCCGGTTTCTTCAATCAGTGCTTTGGTAGAGCGTTCGCCGTATTCAGAACTTGAAGAATCGTTGTAAGGATTTAGCACCTCAAATTTTTTGCTTGAGCATCCAGTGCTTGCAGCGATAAACAAAAGCGCTGCTAAGATTGTAAGATACTTTTTCATAACCGATACATCCTTCATCATCTTTACTTAAATTTTAATCTATCCTGCAAATCCTTTTAACTCAGTTGATTGTGACCAGCCGCTAGTCCATGCGCGAAGAGGCTGCGTAAATTCCTTCACCTTCACTATCATCATCGATCATTTCAATTTCAGTCGAAGAAGAAAACACCGCAACGACTTGACGTCCAGGTAAAATTTCTACTACTGGAATGAGTTTTTCATAGCGATCGAGTAAAATTTGACCAAGGCGATTTGCCGCGTCAGTGACAGCTGATGCGCCGGCAAAGTCGAGTGCTTTTCCACTATATGTTTGTTCGTAGGCATAACCATAGCCAAAGGGTTGAATGATGGTTTTTTTGCCAGCGTTTTCGACACGCTCACCGAGCGCAGCGGCAAAGCTTACACCGGCAGTTGCAGCAATCAAACGTCCAAGCTTGTCAATTAATTCGCCAGACATTCCACGCACTCCATCTTCGCCTACAACCCAGCCGTCAACTTTAACATTTGAACGGCGTCCGTCTTTGTGACGTAGTGACAGATTTGTAAAACGAAAGAGCGCACGACTATCGGCTTCTGAACCTTGAGCCGCAGCAATTAAGCGCGCCTCACCAATGTCGAGGCTTGAGCCATCAGGTCCAGTAATCGGGCCGTCGAGCTTAAAAACCACTGGGTATGGAGTTCCATCAACTGGTGCATTCACGCCAGTTAGTAATTTTACTGGAACAACGTCGCCAGGAGAGATCACAGACATTCTTAGCGGCTTATCTGGCGCTGGTGGAGGAGGCACAGTTGCCTTTTGAAATCCGATTGCTTCTAGTGAATCGGCTTCGCCACCAAGTGCGGCTTCGCCCGACCCGCCATTCCCACTTCCAGAAGTATCAGGAATTGAAGCTGAACGCTCTTGAACTTTGGTCATTTCGCGTGAAACTTCTTCGAGCTTATTTGTTAAGCTTTCAAAAACTCCAGTCGCGCGCGCTTTATGATCGGCAAGGTCATTGGAGAGCTTATTCATGACCTCAGTATTTTGCTGACTTTGCTTGGACAAAGTTTCAATATCTTGGCGAAAAGCCATTGTCAGGTCGCGGTATGCTTCATTTGAATCTGCTCCCTGATTGCCACCTGTATTGTTTGCCACCGTTGAGGGCCGAGGCATGCGTAGCGAACTGTTGTTGGAAAACAGTGTAAAAATAATCATCAAAGCAATGATGCCAAACGCAACCCAAAGTCGCTTGTCATTTTGTAACAGTAGTTTTAAATCTTCAATTTTTTGCTTCATAAACTAACCTCTAACGCTTTGCGCGAGTTACAATATAAACTTTACCCTTGTGCTTCGCTGCTAAGTCTTGCTCTGCATTTTCAGGTCGCGGGCTTAATTCCCAGTTTTGCGCAGAGACTGCACGCGTGCCATCGAGTCTAAATGTTGCAGGGTTAATCTTCTGGTTGGTTTCCAGTAGATTTTCTACGCTTAAGACATAACCCCATAGGTCTGAACCCATAAAAATCTCGTCAATCGTTGCTTTAATCGCACCATCATGGAGCACGGTCTCTCCAGTATAGCGGTTAGAGCGGCGATAGCCGGTAATGCCTTTTTTCTTGCCAAATTCTGAGACCAGAATCATTTCGCGCACAAGGCCGCTGACAATAGTCGGTGGCGCAAAACCAGTTGGTTGGTTTGTTGTTTCTGGTGATGCGTCTTCAGAAACTTCTTCACGTTCGGCTGGTCTGTCATCAGTGATTTTTACAAAATCATCACGTGGGTGCTCGTCCGAAGATGGAATAATGCGCAGTGCATAACTGCGCTGATCTTCGGTATGGACAATCAATCCTTCACCTTCAGGCGGCAGAGTTGGTTGAGCAAAAAGCACAAGAAAATTGTTTTGGCGCTCTAGCGCGAGTGAAGAATTCTTACGCTTAAAGCCGCCTTCGATATCGTCAGGGAAGTTAACTTGGGTAGGCTCACCTGGCTTTACGTAAATCGTTTGCTCGTTGCCAGTGTAATATAAATCGCGAGCTAGCGCTGATGAGCTTACTAAGATTGTCGCTGCCAGGCAGCTGAGAGTAGCATAAGATAAACGGTTACTTCTTTTCATAGACAACATCCTCAAATCCATTATTGACCTTTCCGGCGAGCTTCATCAGCTTGTTTAGCTGCTTTCACCTCTTGAACTGCTTGTTTGCGATCTTCAAGTTGGAGCTCGTTAGTTTGCTCAAGCTTTCTTAACTTAACATCGATTACGACAATCCCGTATTCATTGTGTTCATTGCGCGGGATCGTTGTCATCGTGATGTAGTAAGCTAGGTAGTCAGCAGGTAGTGGTTTATCGCCAATTAATTTTAAGCGATTACCTTGAACGCGCACTTCGACTTTATCTTGCTCAGGGAAGCGTGTGATTTTTGTTTGATTCGGGTCGACATAAAAGATTTGCGAGCGGCCAGTTTCTTCAACTGTACGGAGTTCATCTTTCATCATTTTTTCTTCAAATAAAGTTAAAGCTGGTTCCCAAAGATACTTGCGCGCAGTAGAAAACTGTCGGCGCGCTGTTGCTGGCTGATACGAACCAATTAAGTTAACAACTTCTGTTGCTACACTAGTAAATTCACTATCGGGGAGCTGTTTCACGGAGTAGTTACCAGGCTGTGGACGCTCTGGGACTTCGATTACGGTATCGGCAAAAAAATACATGATTAAGGCAGCGGCAATGGCTACAAACGTTGTGGGGATTTGAATCATTGCCAGGGCGCGCCACATGTAAGCTTGGTCGCGATAGCTCTCCCAGAGGCGAATTGTGTCAGCCCCTGCACGTCCTGCGATGCGTTCAATGTCTTGTACTTCTCGCTTTATTTTCTGTACAGTTCCCATAATGCTCTAAATTAACCGTTATAAACCTTTTCGTTTTGTTCTTCTTCTGTAAGCTGAGCTTGTAGCGTTGGAAAAATTGATTCTAAACCTAAGCGTGAAAATTTTGATGAGGGATGCACGCGGCGCAGTGGACAGGGGCTCCAGACTGGCTGAATTCGAGCCGGAGCAGGGATACCTTGTGGTCTAATGCCGATTGCTGTGAGCGCTGCATTTCTTACTCCGCGTTCTTCATCGGGAAACATTTTGCGAATTGAAGCTAGTGTAGCTGTAGTTCCAATCCAACCGAAAAGCATTAAAGGCATAGCACTTGCTGGCGTGCGTGCAAGTGATCCGATGATCACAAAAACCACAACGCCAACAGCCCATTCAACTGCATTGGCTCCGCCAAATGACCAGCGGTCGTCTAATCCTTGTATTACTTCACCGTCATCAAACATGCTTGTCGTTTCCTAGTTTGTAGCTGTGGTTGAGCCTGCGGCTGGTGACTCTGTGGTCGCTGCTGCGGGCGCTTGAACTTCGCTATATTTATCTAATCTTGCTTTAACTGCTTCAGCAATTGCCTTTTCCACATCACTATCAGTTGTTGTGGTAGGCGCAGCTACTTCTGTGGTTGTAGGGGCTTGTGCCGCAGCTGGTAGTTCAGCTTTGATATCGGGTGTTGAAGCTGTTGTTGTTTCAGTGCTTGTTGGTGCTTTCTGAATTTCAGGTGTTGTTACAGTTTCAGCAGGGGCCGGTTCTGCGCTGGTTACTGCTGGACTGGTTGAATCAGTAGAAGTAACTGCTTTAGTGCTTGTCGTATCAGTAGTTACGGAGCTTAATGGTGCAACTACAGTGGGACTTGTCTGAGCTGCTTTAGATTCGCGCTCAAACTGCTCTTCTCCGTAGGTATTTGAATCTTGTGGTCCGTCTGGCGAAACGTAAGTATTTTGTTTTTGTTCGTCGCGAATTAGCAGTGGATTAGCTTTGAAGCGAACTCCGGATCGTGAAACGCGTGGTTTTGGGTCGAGGACGCGATTTAATTCTTCTGCGCGAGTGATGACAGATGTGCGCCATTCTTCGACATCAACTAAAAGGTCGGGACGAGCGACGCGGCGGCCGCGGTCGAATTCTTGAAGTGCTTCGACAAGAAGTGTGCGGGCGCGGGCGTAGTGGCCAACTGCGGCTTCTCTGCGTTCTGGTGTTGCGTAGTTGGTTTCAGCGAAAGCTGCTTGTGTGAACAAGACTAGTGCTGATGAACCAATGATACTTGATAAAACATTTAACTTGCGTGACTTCATATTAAACCTTTTGTGAGTCTTTACTCTGTCTACCCTCACCGCATTACTAGAGAAGTTATGGCAACAACTTATAAAATTGTGCTCCAACGCTTATCTGAAGTTTATGAATAGTTGCTTCAGTTGCACTAACTAGCTGGTAACATACTGTAATTATTGAATATTTATATTTTACCCAATGATTGCAGGGCGTTATGTTCTAATTGAGGCTTTATAGCGAATGGAAGGAGGAGGTTTTGGGTGCAGAGTTACTTTTTGATGAGCCAGTTTCGAAAAGTAGGGGGGCTACTTTTTGGGAGAATTATGGCCCAAAATTCTATTGAAAAAGTTAAGGGGAAAAAGTCAGGGAAGAGGCTGCAAGATTTGGGTTGAAAACCTTTAGCTTGCAGCCTCTTCGTAGATGGGTCAGTTGGCTTAAGCTGCTTCGAGAGCTTCTTGCCTTTCGATCTGGTCGAGTAACTTTGCAGCTTTGAGGGCGTAATCAGGACGATCCCTGCGTTGGCAGTATTCCATGACTATGATCAGAGCGTCTTTGCCTGCGGCCGTTGCAATGCTGAGAGCTTGATAAGCGGCGTCCTTTTTAAGGTGGGCGTTCATGTAAGCGATCAGATCCTCTTTACCGACGGCCTCAAGAAGAGTGACACCTGCGGCCTCAGCAGCTTCCAAGGCTTCATTCATCCAGCCCTTTTTAACGCAGAAGTTGATACAAGCGATAAGAGCCTCTTTGCCTGCTGCTTTAGCAACTTTGACAGCTTTACTCATCCAGCCCTTTTTAAGGAAGGCGTTCATGTAAGCGATCAGATCCTCTTCACCGACGGCCTCAAGAAGGGTGACACCTGCGGCTTCAGCAGCTTCTAGGGCTTGATTAACCGCACCTTTTTTAAGGCAGACCTTCATGCAAGTAATGAGAGCTTCATTGCCTGCGGCTTCAAGAAGTGTGACGCCTACGGCTTCAGCAGCTTTCAAGGCTTCATCAATCAAGCACTTACTAAGGTAAACGTTGACGTGAGCAATGAGAGCGTTTTCACCGACGGCCTCAAGAAGAGTGACACCTGAGGCCTCAGCAGCCTCGAGGGCTTGATTAACCGCGCCTTGTTTAAGGCAGGCCTTCATGCAAGTGCTGAGAGCTTCATTGCCTACGGCTTTAGCGGCCTCCAAGGCTACATCAACCGCGCCCATTTTAAGGAGGGCGTTCATGCAAGCGATAAGAGCTTCATTGCCTGCGGCTTTAGCGGCGTTCAAGGCAAATCCAGTCTGGCCCTTTTCAATGTGGTTTCTCATGCAAGCGATAAGAGCCATTTTGCCTACAGCTTCAACAAGAGTGAGGTTAGCGGCTTCGGCGGCTACTTTAGCTTTGTCAAGCCATCCATTTTCAAGGTAGGCTTTGATGTGATTGATGAGAGTGTCTTTGCCGGCAGCTTCAACAAGAGTGACACCTGCAGCTCTGGCAGCGGCTAGAGCTGTGCCAATATCACCACTTTCAAGGCAGGCGGTAATGACGATGATGAGAGCTTCTCTACCTTCAACTTTGGCAGCTTCGAGGGCTTTAGAAATATTGCGATTGCTCAATAATAAGCGAATCTCGTAGTATTTTCGATTTTGTTCCATGATTAACCTCTCCTTAGGTACACTTTAGCTGACGAAATGATCGGCTAGAGTGTACCCAAGAGAATTGGGTTGAATGAAACAAGAAAACCTTAAAATCTTACAGACTTTCCCTGGGCCGATTTGGAGTTATGAAATCAATTCAGGGAAAACAGTTAGCTTCTACTCGTATACTTAGTGGTGAGAGCTTTGACTTAGTTAGAGGCAAAGCGCTAGGAAAGTCGGGATAATATCATTAAATTACCGGTAAATAAATGCATCCCTGGGAGAATTAGTAAATATATATTTTATCTAAAAAAGTCAGTGGTATGGCCATGATCCTGCATTGCGGGAGATTGCTTCGTCGCGTTGCACCTCGCAAAAACAGGCGAGAGCCTTGAAGGTTTGAAAGTAGCCCCCCTTCTTTTGGGGGGCTTTTGAAGAGGGGCCTAGGAGATATCTCGATAGTTCTTTAACATATTGATAATATTATATATTTTGTGGCTTTCAAAGTTCTTTTAGTATTAATTTGAAATTTTTTAAGGCACGAATTAATATTCTAGAGCAACATTATCAAGATTTCGTAATAACAATTGATAGGAATTTCGCCGCAGCGAGCAAGCGCGTGATTATTTCCTTAATTGGAATTGTGAAATATATTTGTTCGAGAAGATAGGTTTAAGGATTTCTACCAAGGTAGAAACTGAAGGTTAAGAATTAACGTGGCTTTTGATTATTCAAAACGTCTCTCCACGATTCAAAAGGAGGTTGAAAAGCGCGAAGGAGAAATCTCTCCACGCAAGGCTTTAGTTTTATCAATCATCGCCCTCCTGATCTGCGTTGCCATCCTCCCCAAACGTCAAACAGTAAATATCGGGACCGAAACCTCAAGTCAGCACAAGCGCAGTATCGAAGATATTACTAATAGCGTGAAAAGCTTTTTCGGCGCTGGTAGCAGTAAAGAAACTACCAACATCACCGCGCTTAACTCGCATTGGGAAGAAAATTTAAAACTAAAATTAGAAGGCAGATTCTCCACCCTAACTTATCTGCCATTCGGACAATCATTCGCCAATCGCTACTATCGCTTTTGCCAGTCAGTGCTCGGCACCGGCGGCGCAACAGATCGCTTAACAATTCGCCGCCCCGCGGGAATCGTCGAACGCTTCCTCACAATATTTTTCCTCGATTTGGGTTTTATTTTATTTAGCTTTTTGCCGTTTTGGTTGTTAGCAATTGCACTGGGCATTTATTGGACCAAATATCGCATGAAGCCAACTCCAACTAAAGACTTCCTCGGGGTGTGTGACCCTGGCGTGAGCCCCTTTTATTCGGGAATCTATGCCCCGTTTGTGCCTAATGGTGGAGCTAGTGCAAGTGATTTTTCTGCTCCAGGACTTGCCACTCCACAGAAAATTTCCCTGGCCGAAGCAAGTAAACATAAACTTGCAATGATGTTACGCGGTGCCCAAGCACTGAATGGAACGACCCAAGAATTAGTGCAAATTATTTTAGCCTATCGTGATTACCCTGGATTCGTTGAAGAAGAACGCGCGGCTGAAGAATATACAGATGCAACCGAAGACAGTCAGTCAGTCGATACAGCCCCAGCAAAACTAGGTTTCGTCGCCCCTGGAAATAATACTCTCGAGCATGACACTTGTCTCAGCTTAGAAGCACTACTTGAAGCACATCAAATTCTTAAAGATCTTTGGGCCAAGGTCGGCGATGCCTTAGCAGAAGACCGCTTCGAGGCACTTTTCGGTGACTACTTGTCAGCAGTTGGGTCAAAATCAAAGCAGACAAGTCAACTAGTGCAAACACTAATCCAAAGCCTAACACCACGGCGCTCTCAGGCACTGGCAAAATTACCAACCCATTTGGTTGCGGCAGCTTTTTTAGCAACTGAGGCAGGAAAAGGCTTTACTTACGAACGCACCAAGGATTTATTTCATCAAGTTTCACGCTATCCACACCTCCAAGCACGCGCCGTGATTCAGTCAATTTTAAGCTTCCACACCGAGTATAATGGCGAAGAACGCAGAATTATTCGCCAAGCTGTGATCTGCTCTAGGCGCCACGGAGACTTCGGACGTGCGCAATTGCCAATCGACATGTCAATTCCGACCCGTGCCTTGCGTGGCTGGCTTGAAATTTTGTATGCAGTCGATGAGAAGCGCAAAGATGCGGGAGAGTTAATGGAGCTCGACACGCATATTGAAGAAATTCATGAAATGTGGAAGCGCAATATTGTCGAACGCTTAAAAATCGATGCAGCCAAAGAAAAATCAAGCCTCTACCCAATGTGGAAAGGTGTCGTCTATAAATCCGTCATTCTCCAACCACTTGCTGGCGTGATTGAAATCAGCCTGCAAAATATTTCAAGTCAACGCTTAGAACGCATCCAAACACTAATTGCTTGCACTCGTGACGATATCTCCTCACTAAGTATCTCCGCACGATTACCTGGCTTTAAGCGCCAAGCGATGGAAGCCGAGCGTAGTGCCGCAGAAAGCGGCGGAAGAACAAGCTTGCTCGCTGTCGAACCCCAGGAACAAGATTTACTCAATCGTTGGTTGGTCGTGCGTCGCATGCTCACACGTTATAATTGGCTTTCGACTCGAGTCGGAGATGATGCCGTGCCGACTGACGGCTTAATGCAAGGCATCGTCCTCTTACGTGACGAAGAACAGCATGTCGTAGGCTTTGACGCACTCGTCCCATTACGGCAGCGCCGCTACAAAGAACTATGTGGTGATGATTGGGAAAACAGATTCTTCTTAGGTTCGCCGCATCCAGATGATATCGAAGTCTTTTCTGTGATTGAAGATTTCAAGAAAACCTTAACTGAGCGTGCTGAGCAAGCTAAACGTGGAAACCTAATTTCATTAAAAGCCTCACGCTTGGCCTTAGTGTCTGCTGGAGGGAATGTCTAATCCATGGCACGCGCATATAAACGCACCGATGCATTTGAGGAGCTTGAGGTTCGCCGCGATAATTTAATTATCGTTGCCAAAGCTTTGACTACTGCAGCGATTCTCGTCGTGCTCTTTTCGCAGATCTTTATGGCTCCCAGCGCAGTTACTGAGTTTTTAATTGCCGGAGTTTTGCCATTTGCGTCATTGATTGCGATTTTTGCGGTGCGCACGCAGCGTAAAATTATCGAGTTAGAACGTGTCCAAGAATCTGAGCGTCGCGGTGGAAAGCCTGTCTTGGGCCTGCCACCACAGCGAAACGCAATTGAAGCTGAACTTGAGGAAACACGCAAGAAGAAGCAGTCGATGATTGGCCGCTATCTTGTAGGCTTTGAGTTAGATTCAGGAAAACCACTTTGGGTGAGTGACGATGAAATCTGCACCCATGCGGCTGTTTTTGCCAAAACAGGAGTAGGTAAGACGCTCTGGTTAGAATCGCTGATGTTTCAACAAATGGCACGTGGGCGTGCCAGTGGATTTACTTTTATCGATGCCAAGCGCGACATGGGAACGCTTGCCGATATTATTTTAATGGCCATTATTACTGGGCGTATCGAAGATTTAATTGTGGTTGATCCATTTGATCCGGTTTGTGCCTATAATTTTGTTTTCACGACGCAACGCGCTGACGTTAAAGCGCGTAAGGTTTTGCGTTGTGGGTTACCACCAACTTCTGATCAAAGCACCACTAAGCACTATGACCGCCTTGCTGCGGATGCCGTGTATCGCGTCGTGCGCGCGATGGAAAGCCTTGGGCTGGCCTGGTCTGTGCGCGATGTCGCTGTTGCCTTATCGGCATTTAACTTTGCTTATCCGCGTTTACGCGCGCTTTTACATGAGCAGGGCGCCAAGCAAGCGATGATCGAACTTGGCCACCTTGCTGGTAGCTATCGCACGGGAAAAGGCAAGCTCGATGCTTTAACTTTAACTGATAACCTACGCGGTATTTCTTCGGAATTGCATTCGATTTCCAATTCTGAAGCTGGAGAAATGTTTTGCGCACCGAAAGCTGACTTATCACTCACCGATGCGATTTTACGCGGTAAATTAATTTACTACATGTTGCCACGGCTTGAAGAAGCAGAGGCTGCAGCCAGAATGGTTAAGGTTTTTCGTGAAGACCTGGAAGTTTCCATTGGTGAAATCACTTCAAATCGGAACTATCGGCTCGAAGACCCACACATGGTGATTATCGATGAGGGCGCTTCAACCTTTGGTCCGACTTGGGCAAACCTGTTTGAACTTGCTCGTAAGGGACGTTTTGCCTTGCTCTTCGGCGCGCAGTCAGTCAGTGGTTTAATGGATGAGCAGATGGGCTTGAGCGAGCAGTTTTATCAACGTGTAATTGCTAACGTGAATTTAAAAGTAATTATGCGTTTGGGGGATAATGAAACTGCAACTGAAATGTCGGAGTGGATTGGTAAAATTCACAGTGAAAAACGCACTTACACTACCGGTTTATCTTCGGCCTTAAATTCGCGTGAATGGACTAAGCATGTTGAATTAAACAAACGTGCAGCTGAGGGTATGCGCGATGGCGTGGCCGTGTCTCTGGATGAGGACGACCTGGTTAGTCCAGAAGAATTAAAACACGAAATGTCGGCGGAAAAAGGCCTAGCGTGGTTTGATCTTGGGGATGGAATCTTACGCAAGGGGCGTGCCTTGTGGTTTAATGCAGATGCACCGCGCTCTTGGGAAGGGCGTGAGTATTTGCAACGTTATGAGAGCATTGAAGCCGACGAAATTGGCTTGGCTGAATGGGTTGACGAGCATATTCTTTCGATTGAGCGTGAAGAGTCTGAGCAAGCACTTGAATCACATGTTGAAATTCAAGGTAGCTCAGTGAGCTTTGTCGGCAGCCAACATCCCTTTGGAGCCAACAACAGTAGCCCTACGCCTGCCACGCAACCCGTAGAAGATAAAGAGGAAAAAGGACCGTTTCGCCTGAATATGGTGGGCGGGTTTAGAAATCGTCATCGTGCGGTTACAATAGTGCGTGATCGAAAGGCACAGTCTGAAACGGAAAGTAATAACACTAGTAGTGAGTCGGTAACGAGTGCCACTCCTCAAGCTGGAAACGCTTCGAAAAAGCTAATCTCAGAGAGGAAGAAGTAAATGAAATTCGTTACTTGCTGCTGGTTTTACTTCTCGACTTGTCTATCTAAGTTTGAGTGGATTATAAGTTAAGTAAGGGTTTAATTCGGAGGTTTATTCTATGCGTTCCATGAGTTTTGAAATTGCCAAGTCCTTTGGTCGGCTTTATCTTGATCCAAGTTCATCGTCATTGCGCCTGCGTTATGTGCCAATGGAAGACGGGGAATTAAATGAGAATTCGATTGGTGCTTGCGATATTGCAATCGACATCGAAGATGTCGGCAATCTCTGGGCGACAACTCGTGCATTTCTTTATGGTGTTGAATCACTTGATCTAAACATTATCATTCGTCCTGCGGAAGAGAGCGACTCAGAAGTTTTAGTCAAACTCTATCGCGACAAGCCTAAGGGCGCGCAAGGTGCGCTTTCTGGAGAAGAGACCTGTTGGTTACGTATTGTCTCAGGACGTAGCGAAGAGGAACGCCGCCGTATTAAGCTTGGACCTAGAGATTTGTTAAGTATTGAGCTGGCTTGCAATGCAGTGCTAGTCATGTCGGCTTCACCAATTTATAATTCTGCTGCGACTGCAAATGGCCACCTTGCTTTGGCGTCAACAAAAGCGACGAAGAAAGCTGCGACCAAGAAAGTCGTAAATGTTGATGTTGATGCAGAGGAAGAATCGACTGCCAAGACAACAACAATCCGTGAAGCACGCTTTTCTATTAGTTAACGCATAGTTTAAAGACGGTTGGCGCTGCGTAGATCGATTAAGTACATCTTAATTCTACGTGGCGGACTAGGCGGAAACTCAATTACTTTTGCTGTTTGCAGATAAGGCTTTAATGTCTTGTAAATCTTAGAATGCAAAATTAAGAAGTCAATTGATTTGTCGTCCGCGAGGCGCTGGATTAGTTCTGTGCGTCTAAGGCCGGACAAATCAACTCTTTTTGGTAAGGCGAAATAAAAACGATCAGTTAAACTTTTCTTAGGGAATGCATAGGTTGCAAGAGTTCCAGCACCACTTTTCTGTAAATCCACAATTTTTCGTGCATAATATTCGACAATTGATTGCTTAAATGTGGGTGTAAGCTTTCTGTAGTTATAAATAAGTTGATTGTAAGTTTGCCAGGTTGCCACCAGTAAAAAGCAAGTGGTGAAGCTTAGCTTGAAAAAATGCTTTTTATGTTTTGCCTCTTTGAAGCTGCGCAAGGCAACGTTAAGCGTTGCAGCTCCGATTAATGCCATCCCCGGGAAAGCCGGAGAGATATACCATTCTAGTTTAGATTTTCCGAGCGAATAGCCGATTACAGGTAGCGTGGCCCAAAGTAGACAAAATGCCCAATTTGGAGCGTGTCTTCGTAGCGCGAAATAGAGCGCAGTCAATATAGCGGCAGCTAGCAAAATTGGCGGAATGCTTGAATTGTTCAGGAAAAGATCCTGGAAATAGAACCAGACTTGGTTTTTGTGGTGAAACCCCTGCACCGCACGTTTGTAAATTTCGTGCTTGACCATTGTTTGAATGGCTTTTGTATATTCAAGAAAAATTGGCACAAGATAAAGTGCGGGGACTGTAATGCTAAGCAGCACGATTGTTAGAAAATATTTCTTGCCAGTGAGCAGCCAAGCCTTGCCGGTTTTGCTGAAAAACAATTCAAAGAGCATGAAAGGTAAGATCACGCTGTAAGGCATTAATCCGCCAATGTGCTTGGTCAGGACGCCTAGGCCGATAATCAGGCCAATTGCAGCGCTCAGGTAATAGCATTTCTTTGGGTTTCGACTGTCCCGGTGCATTTCTTCACGGAGCTGCCAGAATAAATATAGACTCAAGCTGCAAAGAAAAATCAAAAGTCCATCAGCAGCGCCATCCCGTGCGCCTTTGATAAAAATAAAAGTTTTCGCTGTGAACATTAAAAGCGCAGCGAGAAAACCGACGGTGAGTGACTGAAATAACTGCACCCCGAGGGCAAAGCAAATAACGATCGTGCCTGTCGCTGCACAAGCAGAGACAACACGAAAAACCCAATTTTCAGGACCAAAAATTTGAATTAATGGGATCGTTAACCAAAATTTGAAAGGCGGCTTATTGAAATAGAGCGACTTGCCGGCTTTGGGAACAAAATAATCACCAGTTTGATACATCGTCCAAGTGACGAGTGCATGCTTAGTCTCATCATGATGCTTAAACGACATCGCATCTAGTTTATAAAAGAAAAAGTAATAAACTAATGGCAGTAGTAGCAAAACGAGTAATAATTTTAAGTTAAAAATTTTCACTTGATACTTACTGATTGATCGGGGTGATCTCTATTTGCGGCGGGGTAAAACCGAGCTTCTTTGCCTGCTGGTAGGAGGCAACTGCGGAATCTGGATTGCCCAGCGCATCGTGTGCAACAGAAATCAGCATCTCAATATCTGCTGAAGAACTTTGCTGTTTTGCAGTAGTCAGAAAATTGAGCATCTCTTGATAATCTTTACGTGCGAATAAAACAGTGCCTAAATTTTTTATCGTACTTAAGTCACTTGGGTCCTGAGCATAGGCTGAGCGTAGTAAATATTCGGCGCGTTCCATATTGCCTTGCGAGGCATGCAGCGTGCCGAGGCGTTGTAGGACTTTTGTTGAGTTTGAGTTCAGTGCTAAGATTTGCTCATAAACTTTGATGCCTTGTGGTAAATCGCCCATACCGATATGGGCCTCAGCGAGCCGATTCTTAAAGGCAAGGTCTTTAGGTTCGATCTCAATTGTGCGGTTCAGGATTTGTATGGCCTCACTGAATTTGCCTTCGGTCATTAAAATACCAGCTTGGTTATAGAGTGCAGTAGTATTTTGGGGATCAGCCTCACAGGCCTTAACAATTTTCTCCAGGCCTTGGGCTTTCTTGCCTTCAAGCACAAGCGCCACTCCAGCTTCATTTAATTCTTGAGCACTTTCTTGACGATTGCCTTGACAATAAGCTAGCGCTGGCCCAAATAGGGTAAATGATGTAAAAAACAGCAAATTTATACGTTTAAGATATCGCACTGCTGGCACTTCTTGCTTAAAGTTAGTTATATAGCCAGTTTGACGAAATCGGGCAAAAGAAACTTCATTTTCGAATATTATCAATGAGTCAAGCTGTTCATGACATGTTTCATAGCATTGCCGAGCGCTATGATTTAGCAAATCAGATCTTAAGTCTTGGAGTGCATAATTCGTGGCGCCGTAATGCTATCGCCATGCTTAAATTGCCCAACAATGCCAGCATAGCCGACATTTGTACGGGAACAGGCGACGTCGCTTTCGAGTTAAATACTTACTTTAAAAATTCAGCAACAATTTACGGCTTTGATTTTGTAAGGAAAATGGTCAAGCTCGCGGCAGTTAAACAGCAGCAAAAAAAGCAGCAGACTGCTCGTGCGGTGCATTTCAGCTGTGCAGATGCAATGTGCTTGCCGGTTCAAGCAGAATCTTTTGCAGCAGTGACCTGTGCATTTGGTATCCGTAATGTTGATGATCCGTTACAGTGCTTACGTGAATTTCATCGCGTGCTCAAAGATTCAGGGCAGGTGCTGATTCTAGAATTCGGTAAGCCGCAACTCCCCGTTTTTTCGCAAGTTTATGATTTATACGGAAAACACCTGATGCCGCGCATTGGTGGAATGCTCAGTGGTAATCGTGCCGCTTACGAGTATTTACCGCAAACTGCTAAGGCATTCCCTGACGGAGAAAAATTTGTTGAATTAATGCGCCAAGCCGGGTTCCACTCGATACGCGTGAAAAGCTTTATGACAGGCGTTGCCTACGCTTACTGCGGGCAGAAGTCAGCACACTTGGACAGTAAATTTGAAGCGGGGCAAAGCTAATGAAGGAAAAGCGTTGGACCATTGCTCTGACTGGGGCCTCAGGCACAATCTATGCACGCAAGCTCGTGAAAATCTTGATTGAGCATGACCCTGCGACGATGCTCGATCTGGTTATTTCAGATGGGGCGCTACGGGTGCTGCGTGAAGAGGACAATATTTCTACAAGCCACGGTCTGGGCAGTAGCGCTGAAAAGGTCAGTGAGGAGCTTTTCGGTCTAACCAGTGCGCGGATTGTTTTCCATAACCCACGCGACACGGGAGCAGCGATAGCTTCAGGATCTTATCCTTCAAGTGGCATGGTAATTGTGCCTTGCAGTATGTCGACTTTGGGTTGCATTGCCAATGGTGTCGTGATGCACCTCGTGCATCGTGCCGCTGAAGTTACGCTCAAAGAAAATCGTAAATTAATTGTTGTCCCACGGGAGACTCCACTGACCTCAATTAACCTGGAAAATATGTTAAAACTCAGACAAGCAGGCGCTGTAATTATGCCGGCGATGCCTGGCTTTTATCAGCAACCAACTTCAATTGATGACCTGGCGGAGTATTTTGCAATGCGCATTACCGACCAGCTCGGCTATAACTTCGATTTCAAACCGCGCTGGGGACAAGCTAGTGCGCAGACCGCTAAGAATGGATTTTAATTTCAATGGATTTGTTTGAGCGTTATTTAAAGTGCACGGGTTTTGAAAGCTTAAGGGAGTGGAAATCGCTAGCCACTAAGCAACCAGCGCTTGAGGATTTAAGTAATTTAGTTCCGAAACTCCTGACAACAGCGCCGCTACCGTTACTGCTGAAGCTCCTTGAGTTCAATGGCTATGGATTGAATTGTGACAAGATTCAATTCAAGCTGCGCCCAGTAATTCTTTTGCCGGTAAGTCGTGCTCTTGATTCTCAAGTAGCATTAGCTCAAATTTTAGCTGAAGTCCGTGAGCGTGTGGCGGGATTTGGTCAATCCCCAAATCGGCCTGAGCTTTACGGAGCACTGGATTACTGGGGGTTAGAGATCAAGCTAGAACTGATCATTGAAACTTTACGGCAAATTCAAGTCGCATTCCCTCAGTTAAACATCATTGCCCCCTCAAGTAATGAAATGAAGCAAATCGCTGATTATAATCAAATCACAATTTCAGATCTGCTCAGTTGCTTAAAGCAGGCAGGCTTGTCTGAGCTTGACATGTCTTACGACGCAAATTTACTACAAATTGCAAGTGATCGTAATTTTAAGATTCGCCTCGGTTTGCCCCTTACAAACCCGAGTGATTTTACCCAAGTGCTTGTTGATGTTTTGGCTGCGACGCGCCAAGGAAAATATCAGCTTGCTGCGGTTTATCCATTCACGGAGCGGCCGCTCGATACGCTGGACCACGACGGTCCATTTGGTTGTATGACTTTACGGGCGGTGGCGCTTTTACGTCTTCTTTTTCCAGCTCCGACCACTGTGCGAGCGCCGATTTCACACTTTGGCATTAAAGCTGCAAATGTTGCATTAGCCCATGGCGCTGAAGATTTAGGTTACGTCGGCTATGATCGAGAAAGTGTTGAACGCTTTGGACTTTTACCTTTAAGTGAAGTGCTTTCAGCTTTTAGTTATTCGGGTTTTTCACTTTTGCCAACTGATTTTGTGATTGAAAGCATCGCTGCAGATTTTCAGCCTAGCGATCAATTGACTAAGGAAGTAGCTGAAGGAAAAAATTTACAATTTAATTATCAATGGCAGTGTTAAAAGGGCAGCGTTAAAGTTAATCAATGGACATTAGTTTTGTAAAAATAGCTGAACGCGTTGCGGCTGGAAAACGCCTGACTGCAGAAGAAGGCTTAGCCTTATTTGAACACCCCGATTTACTTGCACTTGGGCAACTGGCTAATATTCCGCGCTCGCGTTTGCACGGAGAAGCCACTTATTACAATCGCAACTTGCATTTAAATTCTACCAACGTCTGCGAAGCAGATTGCATTTTCTGCTCATTTGCCAGACTTGAGGAAGGCATGCCTGAGGCTTATACGATGAGCCCGCTGCAGGCCTTAAATTGGATCCGTCAGCGCTATCAACCTGGGATGACAGAGATTCATATCGTCAATGGACTTAATCCAAATTTAGATTTTAATTATTATTTGGAATTACTCCAAGCCATTCGCAGCGAATTTCCAACTTTACACATTAAGGCTTTTACTGCTGTGGAAATTCACTATTTTGCTGAAAAATATCAAATGACTTACCAGGCCGTAATCGAGGCACTGCGCCAAGCTGGACTAGGGTCGCTGCCTGGAGGAGGTGCTGAGATTTTTGCTGAGCGTGCGCGAAAAAAGCTTTGCCGCGACAAGGTCGATGCTGCGGGGTGGCTAAAGGTTCACGAAACTGCGCATCAGTTGGGCCTGAAGAGTAATTGCACCATGCTCTACGGCACGATTGAAACTTATGCTGAGAGAATTGATCACTTAATACGCTTACGTGAATTGCAAGACCGCACTGGGGGATTTCAAGCCTTCATTCCGCTGGCTTATCATCCAGAAAACAACCGACTCGGGAAGATTGGCGCACCAACTGGTGCTGATGATTTAAGAATGATCGCAGTCAGTCGTTTGATGCTGGATAATATCCCACATCTTAAAGCGTATTGGATTATGTTGGGCATTAAAACAGCGCAGCTTGCTCAATGTTTTGGGGCAAATGATCTCGATGGTACAGTAGTTGAAGAGAAAATTTATCACATGGCTGGTGCACAGACGCCTGATGCGATGACGGTCGAAGAATTAGAAAACTTAATTCGTGCAGTGGGCAAGCACCCGGTCGAAAGAACAACTCTTTATGAAACCGTAGTGCCTACGTTGCAAATCAATCAACCCGAAATGTATTAGCTTTGAAGTGTAAAATGAGCAGTATCACAGCAAACAATCAAGCCCAACATTTACGCATTGTGAATGTGAATTTCCTAAACGGGGCTCCCTTTCGTGGTTTAGCGCAAGTGCCCGAGGTAGTTTACAGTGAAGCACTGCCGGCAGAGTGCGCGCGTAAGCTCTTTGAGGGTGAAGCGGATCTGGCCTTAATCCCCACAGCAGAATTTCTTAAAGATGGCAGACTCAAGATCTTGCCCTTTGGGATTGCCTGCCGTGGAAAAGTCGAAAGCGTTTTATTACTTTCAGAGCAACCATTTGAAAACTTAGACCGGGTAATTCTTGACTCTCGTTCGCGCACTTCGGTTTTGTTATTTAAAGCTTTGTTACAGCGCATTGGTCGAGATCATCTCGAGTTAAGTTATGCAGATCCGCAGACAATTTTTCTCGAAAAGGATTCGCGCGATGGGATCTTGGTGATTGGCGATGAGGCACTTAAGCTGGCAAATCACTACAGCTATAAGCTTGACCTGGGAGAGCTCTGGTTTGAAGCAACTGGCTTGCCATTTGTCTTTGCCGTCTGGGCGTTTGCGCCGAGCTGTCAACCTGGGGTTGAGCGTGAAGAGCAGTTACTTGCTGCGCTGAATACCAGTCTTGATCATGCCCATATTTATGCCACTGAGTGGGTCGAACGTGCAGGTAAGCAAGCGCCACTGACACGTCAGGAAGCACTTTCCTATGTAACTGAAGTAATTCGATACCGCATTGGATCAGACGAGATGCAAGGGCTTGAGCATTTCCTTCAAGCTGCCCAAGCTCAGAATCTTGTCTCTCAGGGAATGCAGGTAAATGGAATTTCTCAATTGAACACTGCTGAAATTTTGGATCGCGCCGCATCCGGAAAGCGTATTGCAATGCATGAAGCCTTGCACCTTGTCGAGCATGCTGCGTTAAGTGACCTTGGTATCGCTGCCGATCTGCGCAATCGTTTTACGGAAGATCGTAGCACCACTGGTGCAATATCTTATATCGTCGACCGTAATATTAATTACACCAACGTCTGCAATGTTTATTGTCGTTTTTGTGCTTTTTACCGAGCACCTGGTAAGGCTGGCGGGTATGTACTCACGCATCAGGAAATTTTAAGTAAAATTGCTGAAATTCTTCCGCACGGGGGAAATCAAATTTTACTCCAAGGAGGTTTGCACCCTGAGCTAGGCATTGAGTATTATGAACAACTTTTTAAGGTAATTAAACGAGAGTTTCCGCAAGTCAATTTACATGCATTATCTGCTGACGAAGTCTGGCATATCGCGAAAGTTTCTAATTTGGACTTAGATCAGGTGATGCAGCGCTTGATCCAAGCCGGCTTAGGGTCTTTCCCGGGTGGAGGTGCCGAAATTCTTGTCGATCGCGTGCGCCGGCGCATTGCACGCTTAAAGACGACAAGTCATGAATGGATTGAAGCTCATCGCGCTGCGCATCGTCACGGCTTAGTCTCGACATGCACCATGATGTTTGGTGTTCAAGAGACTTGGGAAGATCGCATACTCCATCTGCAGCGCCTACGTGATTTGCAAGATGAGACCAACGGATTTTCAGCTTTTATTTGTTGGACTTTCCAAGATGAAAATACAAAACTCAAACGTGGTGATACTACGGCCTTAGAATACTTAAAAACTCAGGCAGTAGCGCGGTTGTTTTTAGACAATATTCCACACCTGCAGAGTTCTTGGGTCACGCAAGGACCCTCAATTGGGCAGATTGCGCTCTTCTTTGGTGCTGACGATTTTGGTTCTGTGATGTTTGAAGAAAATGTTGTCTCTGCTGCAGGGACGACATTCTGTATGACTTCTGATTTGATTGAGGCACATATCAAGGAGGCCGGGTTTATGCCCTGGCGCAGAGATATTCATTATCAAGTAGTGAATAATTGATTTGTTGTTTTACCTCGTCAATTAATCAATTGACAGTTGTTTTAGCGTTGACAATCAAGACAATCTCCCCCTTGATCGCTTGACGTGAGGAGAGCTCAGTCAAGATTGTGGCAACGTCGCCTTTTAAATACTCTTCATGTAACTTTGTTATTTCTCTGGCGATAAATACTTCAGCAGTTGGTGCCAGTATGATAATTTGTTCGAGAGTCTTGATGATGCGATAAGGCGATTCGTAGATAATGACGGTTGTACCGAATTCAAGAATTTCTTTTAAGCGGGACTTTTTTTTGCCAGGTCGTTCCGGCAGAAATCCCTGAAAGAAAAAAGAATCACTTTCCATGCCCGAGACTGATAGTGCGGCAATTGCAGCTGAGGCGCCAGGGACAGGAAAAACTGGAATTCGATTGGCACGTGCTGCGCGAACCAAAATAAAACCGGGGTCGCTGATTAAGGGCGTCCCTGCATCTGAGACTAGGGCAATTGTAGCGCCTGCTTTTAATTTTTCGATATAGCGTGGAGATTTTCCGCGCTCAGCGGCATCATGATAGCTTTCCACGGGGGTGCTGATTGCATATCTTGTAGCTAGTGTTTTGAAGTGGCGAGTATCTTCGGCAAGAATTAGGTCGACACTTTTTAAAATATTGATCGCGCGCTCACTGATATCGGCAAGATTGCCAATCGGGGTGGCGACAATATATAGTCCTGCTGGTGTGGAATTTATCAAGCTGTTAGTCATGGAGATCTATTAATCTTGTTATGCTTATCCCAGTTTGGCTATAGTTTCAAACGAATATGGAAATAGAACAAGCACTCAAGGTTGAACTGCTCGAGCAGGTCAAAAATTGGAATAAGGCAGCAGAGCTTCAGTCGATTCAAACAATTACGCCTGACGCATCATTACGTCGTTACTATCGCTTAGAGCTTAGCGGTGCCGGTCCGACTAAAACAATTGTAGCCATGGTTTTTGATTCAGTTAAAGCTGCAGAAGCCGAGGGCGGGCAGACTTATTTGGCGGACCAAGCTTATTGCGAATTAGCCGAACTTTTTTATCGCGCAAATATTCCCGTGGCAGAGCTCCTGACCGGCCAGCCTGGGCAAAGAATATTTTTGCTTGAGGATTTGGGCGATAATATTTTGGGTAGTTTATTTGAGCATTGTCCTACGATTATTGAACATTACAAATCGGCAATTTCAGTTTTGCCACGGCTACAGTCGCTACAATGCATTCCCCATAAAATTCCATTCTCACGATCCTTTTCCAAGGACCTTTACTTAAAGGAGATGGATGAATTTCAAGTCTATTTTTTAAAAGCGCATGTTCCAGCTGGGATTATTCCTACAGAACAAGTCTCTGAAGCATTCGTTGCGATTGCAACTCGCCTGGCTGAGTTGCCAAAGGTCGTAGTGCACCGGGATTATCATTCTTGGAATTTAATCATTGATCAAGAAGATCAGTTGCGGATTATTGACTTTCAAGACGCCCTAATGGGAGTGCGCTTGTATGATTTAATTAGTCTTTTACATGACCGTGATACTGATGCACTCTTAGGTACTGAGCGCTACCAGATGCTTAAGACCTATGCGCGAGAGACATTACAGATCCCTAAAGAGCAATTCGAGTTTGAGTTCGCACTTACGGCCTTACAGCGCGATTTGAAAGTTGCTGGGCGTTTTGAGAAATTTGCAGAGGAGCGGGGGCTCACTACTTACCAGCGCTGGGTGCCCGGGACTTTCCGCCGTATTCGTCAAGCCTTAAAGTTACTCACTGAAGAGTTCAAGCTCACAGAGCTTAAAAGTTTTAGTAACCATCTGGAGCAAATCAAGCTATGAAGCTGGCAGCATCACCGCAGGTCGATTGTTTGCTGCTTGCTGCTGGATTCGGCAGCCGTTTAAAAGAGCTAACGCGGGAATTACCTAAGCCCTTATTGCAAGTAAAAGGCCGGGCATTGATTGACTGGAATTTAGATCTGATTGCGGCAGCTGGTATTAAGCAGGTTTACATTAATTTACACTATCTTCCGGATAAAATTCGCCAGCATGTTGGCGATGGCAGCAAGTGGGGGTTAAGAGTCAATTACTCGTTCGAACCTAAAATTCTTAATACTGGAGGTGCGATTAAGAATTTAGAGCACAAATTTACGCAAGCTCTAATTTTGACTATCAATAGCGATGCCTTACTCGGACGGGACTTTTCTCTGCAGGCACTGATTGATGCGCATGAAACGTCCAAGCATCGGCCGGTGGCAACCCTAGCTGTGCGCGTTGCAGGTGCCGAAGACAATTATTCAGATTTAGGTTTAACTAGCGAGCGCTTGATCGGGCGTTTTCTGAATGTCGAGTATGACTCGCTGACTGGCCCGGAGAAATATATTTACCTTGGTGTGCAGGTCTTGAATCGTGAATTATTAAAAACTATGCCTACCGCAGAGAATGCATTTAGCATTACCCAAGACACCTATGTTCGGGCACTTGCTTCTGGACAAAAACTCCAAGCCTATCCCTATGGGGGTTACTGGCGCGACGTCGGCACGCCGGAAAGATTAGCCGAAGCTAATTTGACATTTTAAGAATAGGTGTAAAGTAGTCTAGAGAAGCTCGGATTAAATTTGACGCTAAGGCAGTGCCAGCCCCGCAATCTGCTGACGTAATTATTTAGCTGTGATTGCGAGCTTGCGACAGCAAGCGCGGCAATCTGTTAGCCGGTAGATTATATTTCTCTCGTGATCAGTGAACAGATTGCTTCACTTCGTTCGCAATGACCTGAGATGCAAGCAGGTTACCACGCTTGCAGTAGTAAGCTCGCAAGATGACTCAAGCGGCCGGCAGATTGTCGCAGTCGCAAAGTTTGTTCGTGACAAACCTCAAGCTGTCTTTTTATAAGCGCTAAATTTACAATCTTGATTTACGTCGCAGTGCTTACATTTCTGATATTGCGGTGTAGCCATCGCAGGCACACCTGCTTCAATGCTACGCATCTCATCTAGAATCGTATCGAGCCAACGAACTTTCTCGGCTGAATTTTTGATTTTTACGGGCCTTAACTCACGACCTAAAAGCATTAGTCCATAGGGCGGTGTTTTTTTATCGCTAGACTCAATTAAAGCCATCAAGGCGGTGAGTAAGATTGCATGGCGGTCGCGCACTTTCGTGCTGACCGGACGAATAATTGCAGGAATAATATAGCCATGTTCTTCAATTAAAGCATCAGGTTTGCCACTTAGGCCGCGCTCTAGGTCGGTATATGTTTTTGCTTCGCGCATACCTGAGACAGCCTCATGATTTTTCATTTCGAGCACATTCTGGTGCTTGTCTAGGCCTGTACTCTTTTGTAGGACAGATCTGCGTCGATCGATTAGGTCCCAAATGAAAATCAGCACTCCAACGATCAGTAAAATTAATAAAATTTCAGTTGAGATCAAGGAGTGGCGAGAATGCAATAAAGTTGAAAAAATATCACGCAATTGTCTGCTTTGAGTCGTGCTTGCGTTCGATTGGATTGAGTCCCAAAGCATTAAAACAGCAACTACTGCTACTAGTAAATAGTAAATTACCTTTGCATAGCGTCTTAACTCTGCAGAGAGAGATTGAGTTTTAAACCACTCAGAACGAATATTGCGGACCTCATTCTCGCGCGAGTCCTGCTGAGTTTGATAGCTCTTTTTACCTGAGATGTTTTTTAAGCGCCAAGATTCTGGGCAAACCACATAGCTTGCCAGTTCTTCAGCCTGAATAATGCGTTCCGGCATGCTTAATTTTGACGCTTACGAGCAATTGCGCGTAAGTGGCTGCAAATCACATGTAGGCTTGAAATCTGTAGGCTGCCGTTAAGCATATGCGTAGTATTTGCTGTAAAAGTATTGACAGTCTCTTTGCGTTTTTGCAGATATTTTTCAATTGCTTCCGCATCGGTTCGTCCCGTTTCAGAAATAATCGATTTGGTGATGGTGGTTATGCCCTGTCGTAACTCGGAAGTAAGGGAACGCAATGAAATCATGTCCCAGCGATTTGTGACCGGCAGTTGTGTTGCCTGTGACAGAATTTCTGGGATCGTAAAGCGCTCTGATAAAATAAAAGCAACTTTTGCCACTTCAATTAAATCATGACCGGTCTTGTCAGCGACATCGATGATGTCTAAGAACATAGCGCCGTAGGAAAGGGAACGCACTTTTTCAGCGACGCTACGTGCTAGGCCTGCATTTTCAAGCTCAGCGACGAAGGCCTGGAAGAGCTTGAGCTCCTTAGGGGCTAAAATTTTATTAATTTGCGAGGATAGGACGCGGAAGCGGCCACGATAGTGCTCAATTTCTGGTTCAAGTGAGCCACGGTCAGAACGCTGTTCTAAAAACCAGCGAGTCATGCGGTCAAGGCTGTTACTTAAGCTTAGTGCTGCATGTGAGAATTCATGAACGCTTGCAGCGGTATCGAGAATCCTTAGCTGCATCCAAATTTCCCTTGCATCTGCAACTGCGGTGCCAATCAGAAATGCACTGACTACATCTACGTCATTTAAGCTTGTTTCTTGAGCAACGCGGTTGACGAAAGCTGATCCCATTAATTCAACAGTAATATTCACAACTTGCTTAGTGATGATTTCGCGCCTGAGCGGATGATTTTTTACTGCGTCAGGATATGTTTGCACGAGTTCTGCAGGGAAGTAGTCAAGCAAGAGTTTTTCTAAAAAAATGTCATCGGGTAGTTTGGTTTTAACGATTTGGTCGCTGAGTATTAATTTAGCATAGCCAATTAATAGAGCTAAAGTAGGCCGTGTTAGGCCGCGTTTTTCTTTGATGTAGCGCGTAATAATCTCCTCGTCAGGAAATCCATCACGAACGCGGTCAACTACTCCTACTTTAGCGAGGCGATCGATCATTGCAGCATAGATATCCAGATTGCGTTGGCTTCTTCTTTCTCCAAGCGAAATGACGATGTTTTGCAAGCGATTCCGCTCTAATACTAACTCTGCAACTTCATTGGTCAACTTTGCCAATAGTGCGTTGCGTGCAGGGACTTGCATTGTGCCTTGTCGAACAAGCGTATCAAGTAGGATTTTAATGTTGACTTCGTGATCGGAGAGATCTACTCCACCGGAGTTATCGACGGCATCAGTGTTAATTCTTCCGTGGACGTCACGTGCGAATTCAACGCGTCCAATTTGAGTTGCACCAAGATTTCCGCCCTCGGCAAAGATTTTGGCACGAAGCTGTTTGCCATTAACACGGCAATCATCGTTGGCGCGATCGCCTGCTGCTTCATGTGATTCAATTGAAGCTTTGACATAAGTTCCAATCCCGCCGTTCCAGATGAGGTCGACAGGTGCTTTGAGAATTACATGCATTAGTTCCATCGGCGTGAAAGAACTCTGCTCTGTTGCAAGTACTTGCATCGCTTGTGAACTTAATTGAATTTCTTTATCAGCTCTGCTCCAAACCCCACCACCAGTGCTAATCAGAGATTTATTGTAATCGTTCCAAGATGATTTAGGTAATTCAAATAAGCGTTTACGTTCGGAGTAGGAAACTGCAGGATCTGGTGAAGGATCGATAAAGATATGGCGATGATCAAACGCTGCAATTAATTTTGCATTTTTAGCTAAAATCAAACCGTTACCAAAGACATCGCCCGACATGTCGCCAATTCCGGCCATTGTATAAGTTTCCTTCTCGACATTTCGGCCGAGGTCAGTAAAGTGGCGCTTAACTGACTCCCATGTGCCACGCGCTGTGATTCCAACTTTTTTGTGGTCATAGCCATTTGAACCACCAGAGGCAAAAGCATCACCTAACCAAAAGTTAAATTCTTTTACTGCCAGTTCATTCGCGGTATCGCTAAAAGTTGCCGTGCCCTTGTCTGCGGCAACAACAAGATATGGATCAACCTCATCATAAATCACAGTCTTCTCAGGATGAACGACTTTCCCATCACAGCGGTTGTCAGCTAATTCTAAAAGGCTGCGGATAAATTGCTTATAGGCTTCAACCACATGCTCAGAAGTAATTGCTTTTCCAGCCGGATGTTTAGCGATAAACCCACCTTTGGCTCCAGAGGGGACAATGATGGTGTTTTTGATCATTTGTGTTTTTACGAGCCCAAGTACTTCAGTCCGAAAATCCTCAGGTCGGTCACTCCAGCGAATTCCCCCGCGAGAGACTCTACTACAGCGCAGGTGCACGGCTTCAACGGCTGGACTGTTTACATATGTTTCATATAGCGGGCGTGGAGTTGGCATTGTTGTAATTTTCGAACAATCGATTTTGAAGGCAATTCTCTCACAAGTGTCATTACGGAAAAAATTTGTTCGCACGATTGACTGAATCAGATTCAACATTGCCTTGATGATTTTGTCATCGGCAGCAAGTTTGATAGACCTTGCTAATTCGCTGGCGCTGCGTAGTATTTCCGCAAAGCGCGTTGCTCGTTCCGTTGCATCAAGCGCGGGATTGAAACGTTGGTAAAACATCGCAACAATCATTTTGACGATCTGTGGATAACGATTTACCGCAGCAATTAATTGCTCGCGGGTCGTACCGATTTTAATCTGCCATAAATATCCAAGCATCGCTCGCACCAGCGCAATGTCGCTGAGGTGCAGACCAGGATTAATCAAGAGAGAATTAAGAGAATCATCGATGGCCTTGCCGTTAAGGATTCCTTCGAGTCCTGGAATAAAGATACTGCGTAATGCTTCGATTTCAGTTTGTTCAGTTGAGCGTAAATTTACTACAAAGCGCGACATCGAAAATTCAAATTGCTCAGGTTTAGTGCTTGAAGTTGCAAGCTCACTTTGTACTTCCAAATTTACATGCTCAAGCACTGGAATTACAGAGCTTAGGCTGAGAGGCTTACCAAGTTTGTATACAGTAAGAATCAGCTGTTCACTTTGAGCTGTTGGTCTGACTTCGCAACGAATTGCATTACTATGAGACAGGGTAGAAATTACACGAGCATCTAAGGCCGCCTCGATTGGCGTAACGGCAGAGCGGTATTGCTCTGGTAGGAGCTGTGCAATGCGGCGGATCGTAAGCCGTGGAACGTCTGTGATCTTGGCTTTACTCGCAGCATCAAGCACGGACTCTTCCCAAGTTTGAGTAAGTTGGCCAAGTTCGGCTTCAATTTTCTGGATATCAAGTGCTTGAGCCTGAGCCTGAGCATAGGGGAATGAAACATACATGCGCGCAAATTGTTCTTCGGTAATTGCTAATACTACATGCGAAGATTCTCGGGGGATATTAGTAATTTGTTCTATGTAGTTTTTTACTACATGCGGGGCGCGATCAGTGAAACGCACACGCGGCATCGCAATCATAATTGTCGTGTAAGTATCACTTGCATCGGTGCGTAGTTGCACAGTTACTGCTTCACGATGCTCACGCGCAAGTAGGAGCTCTACGTGATCTTTGAGCTCATTAAAAGTCATTTGGAATAGTTGAATTTTGGGGATCGTATTTACGATTGCAATAATTGCTTTGTAGTCATGCGCGTTAGGAATCGCGCCCTCGGTTTTTAATAAATCTTGCAGCTTTTTCTTGAATGATGGAATGCCCGAGACTTCAAGTGAGATTGCGTGTGAGGTTAAAGTGCCAGCTACTGCAAAGACGCTACCATCTTGCATTGGAATGATAATTACATCGATAGGTTGACGTTTATGAACGATACTATAGGAGGGGCTTTGTAATACGATACAGCTTTGTTTGAGTTCGCGCGCGCGTTCAGCCACAGCGACGCAGTGCTTAGTAAAAGCAACGCGCTTGACGTTTTCACTGAATAATCCAAGTCGAGTGAGCCTGCCTCCAGATGCTCTGAGTACCCCCATCAAGACCATTCCAGAAGTTGTGAGCCATAAAAGAAATTCAGACAGCTCAGGCCAGTCTGGAGAACTTACGCCTTCAAGCATGCGTACTGCTTCATTCGTTTCGCGCAGCATTACAGGAAAATCATCGGTAACTTGCACAAGTTCTGGGAGTAATTCCTGCAATTGAGCTTCAAGCTGATCGATTGATAAGTCAATACGACTGACTTCGGCGTAGTTGATCGACACATACTGATCCGACTTTTCCAAAATCATCGGATGATGAAAACAATGCACCTCAAGTTTAAGCGCACGGAAAAGTTCAAGCAGTGAGTCGACGATAAACGGACGGTCAGCTAAAGTTAGCCTGATTAAAATATGCTGAGCACGCGGGTCTCCAGGCTTAGCTGTTTCTACGCTGAGCAGTACTCTTTTGTCAGTGGTTTTAAATTGATTGTATTGTTCAGCCATTTCCTGAGCAATACGTTCGAGGGTATCTGTTGTCGTTGCCTCAAGGTAATCTGACGGGGCTCGGCCAAATAAGACCTCGAAAATACTACGGTCGTCATATGGAGATACTGGTGATGCTGCTAGTGAAGACTTGCTAACCTTCTGAAATTCTTCATATCTGAGGTTAAACAAAGATGTATTTTTCTGAGTTGCCATTCCCGTATTCATCTGCAGTAACTCCTGAATGTCAGTTGAATCGGGTTACACACGCAAACACCGCAACTGAACACTAATTTCGAGCCGTTATATTACTACTTATTCACAAAAAACGCTACGGCGCGGATTTTTAATTATGGAATTAATATGTTTTTAGCTGATTTGTTGCTTTGATGTAGGTTGCCTCAAAATTATTAATAATTTCAAGCCATTGCGCTGATGCTTTGCCAGAATCTACAATCTCGCGAAAAGCACTACTGCCAAAAAGCAGATCAATCGCTGGCACCTCTTTAACGAATTCATAGGCATCAGTACGCCACGAAAAGTCACTTGCAAAACATTTCTTCGCTGCATGAATCATCGCTAATCCAAGTCGATAGGGCTTAAAAGTACTTCGATCTGTAACGTGAATTTCAACCCCATAACAGTTCAGGCCAGAAAATTTATGAAACTTCGGAATAAAGATAGCAGGGCGTAAGATGCAACCTTGAATTGAACCAGTCTGGGCAATTGCATCAATCCATTTGCCGCTGTCAATAAAAGGAGCGCCAATTAATTCAAATGGCTTTGTCGTTCCACGACCTTCGGAAATATTGGTCGCCTCAAATAAGCAGGCCCCCGGATAAACAACCGCAGTATCAACTGTCGGCATGTTTGGTGAAGGAAAAACCCACGGCGCTGTGGTTTGATCGAGATACTGTTCACGCTTCCAGCCCAGCACATTCACAATCTCTAAATCTACAGCAACAGGCTCACAGCTTGCTCCTGCAAGGGAAAAACCAGCCTGAAACAGTTTCGCTAGCTCACCGAGTGTCAGTCCGTGTCGGTTTGCAATCGGATGAATTCCACAAAAAGAACGACAAGCAGTCGTCAGTGGAGAACCTTCAATTTGACTTCCGCCAATTGGGTTTGGACGATCTAAAACAACAACACGGATTTTTAACTCCGCCGCGCGTTGCATGCAAAAATATAGTGTCTGAGCAAACGTGTAATAGCGCGTGCCAATATCAACGAGATCAAACACCAATGTATCAATGCCTGCAAGTTGCTCTTTAGTTGGCATTAAACTTTCAAAACTACTGCCATAGAGACTGTAAATCGGAATTTTTAATTTTGCATGACTTGCATTGCCGACTGCCTGCATGTCTTGATGACCACCAAAAAGCCCGTGCTCGGGGCCAAAGAGCGCCTTGATCTTAATTGAACCTGATTTTACAAATGCAGACTCACTCAGGAGGTCAATCAAATGTCGATAATTCGAATCCACTGCAGCATGATTCGTGACAACCGCCAGAGACGCACCCTCTAGGCGCGCAAACGCTTCATCGCGTAAAACATCAATCCCTGTTTTTATTTTTTGTTTCACTTAACTCACGCAGTAAGGCAAACGAATATATTCCGGAATCGTGCTGGTCACCCCAACGCATCCCTAAGGCATATTGGCCGATTGCCCATATCGCTTGCAAGTCTGTTTCTTCGCTCAAGTTGGATTTCAAGACTTTTAGTTTAAAACTTGGACGCGCTGCCGCCCCGCCTAAAGGTTGACTGTGACTCGTATCACCGCGTTGCTCCTGGCAAGTCGCGCAGGGACAAGCACTTCTGAGCTCGCCACTACTAAATTCAGCCGTTAATCCATCATTCCACGTTATTGCTAAACCTGTTCCGGTATTATTTTGAGCCAGACGCTGAATACGAAGAGGAGTTTGCATCTTTAACGCCCACGCATTAAGCCACGCGATTCAAGGTAAAGTTAAGTAAATTTTCCAATAATAAACGAACTTTCTGATTGCCCGAGTTGATATCCGACAGCGCCTCAAGCGCCTTGCCTGCATACTCTTGGGCAATTGATTTTGCTTTCTCGATAATTTCTGAATCGCGTAAATAGGTTACAACTGCAATTCGCTGTTCTTCTGTGATTTCGTCTTGAGCAAAAAAATCCCGCGCCTTTGTTTCGCCACTTTTAAGCCAAAGCACATTCACCAGCGAGGGAGTCTTTTGCTTGAGATCTGTTCCCGAAGGTTTGCCCAGCAAATCTGCAGATGAGGTTACGTCAAGAATATCGTCCACCATCTGAAAAGCAATTCCCGAATAATGCCCAAATTTTTTAAAATTCTCTTGGTCTGCCTTGGAGCCGCCAGCAGTGTGACAGCCTGAGAAACAGGCCAGCGCAAAAAGCGATGCTGTTTTTTTGGCAACAATATCTACATATTCAGCCAGGCTAACTTCACGGCCAGGATTTAAAAATCCCTCTAAAATCTCTCCCTCCGTAAGCTCAACACAGGCTCGTTCCGTGGCCCGCACAATTTCTGGGTCAAGCTTTGCACATAGCCCAAATGCTCGAACTAATAAAAAATCGCCCGTCAATAAACTCGGCATCATGCCATATTCGGCATAGGCAGACTTTTTATGCCGCCGCACTGGGCTCTGATCGATGATGTCATCATGCAAAAGCGTTGCCATGTGAATCAATTCAATTCCAGCCGCAATATCAATTAACGCCGCATTGGGCTGACTCAGCCCGGATAACTTGGAACTCAATAACGCTAAAAGTGGGCGAATGCGCTTGCCGCCCTGGGCAAGTAAATAAGTGGAAATTTCAGAGATTTGCTTGGCGTCGCTGGATAAACAGGAAGAGATGCGGGATTCAACCTCGCGCATGTCTGCGTTCAATAGCGTTGCAATTTCATTCATGATTGATTGCGAAGATGTCGTCTGCAAAGCTGTCATCATCGAAAAAATCTTAGATTTAGTTCTGGTTCCTCGGAATGACTCATCGCTTAAAAACTAACAGCTACTCAGCGTTTTCGTAATAAGTGAACAGATTGCTTCGCTGCGATCGCAATGACTCGTAAGCGTAAAGATTTGCCTTATCCCAGCCGCACAGGCTAGAAAAAATCAAATCCCCTTAACAAATGTCTTCATGAAAACGTTGGCGTCCCCAAGGGGCCCTCAAGAGGTCCCCAAGGGGATTACTGAATTTGAAGTGCCGCCCTTCGGCGTCACATGTTCAAATCCCCTTAACAAATGTCTTCATGAAAACGTTGGCGTCCCCAAGGGGATTTGAACCCCTGTTCCCGCCGTGAAAGGGCGGTGTCCTAGACCCCTAGACGATGGGGACCAAAGTTTTCAGCTGTAATAAATTACACTCAAAAAAGCCTACGCTTTCTAATGAATTACAGCATTTCGGTCAAGACATCTCGTTAAACACACGAATTTGCGCTATTCACTACACTTTATGCTTACTCCAAGACCAGCCTCCAACTCAGCAATCTCACTCTCCGGCCTAATCCACAGCGTGCACCTCCCACACGAAGGTACTTCAACCAACACCCCACTAGTCCTACTCGTTCACGGTCGAGCCGGTAACGACCGCGTAATGTGGACATTTTCTTCCACTGTTAAAGGTTTAAATCCTATTGTCATTGCCCCACAAGCCCCGCTGTCCGACCCAATCGGTGGCTTCAGCTGGTGGCCCATAGACGAATCTATTCAAGACCCTGAAGAACGTATGACTAAAAATCATGCACAACTCAATACAGCCCTAGAAAAACTCGAGCACTTTATCTCCACTCTGCCAGCACTCTACGGCATTAAAACAAAGAACATCATCGCTATGGGCTTTAGCCAAGGAGCAGGAATTATTTCGACACTGTCACTAAAGCGCCCAGAACTATTCTCCGGCGTTGCACTCCTTGCCGGCTTCGTCCCACGTGTCGTTGTTCAACGTAATGCCTTCGTCTCTACGACAACAACCCCACGCCCCAATTACTTTATCTTTCACGGCACAGAAGATCAGATGGTGCCAATCAAGCGCGCTGAACAAGCTCGCGACTTTTTAATCGGCCTAGGCTGCGCAGTCGAATACCACACCGACGCCGTGAAACATAAAGTCAGCGCCTCTGGGATTAAAGCCCTTAAGTGCTGGGTTGATGGTCTGCTGATCAGTTAGTTAATCAGCAGTCATTGCGAGGATAGTGAATTACTTGTTCACTGAGTTATTCAACTGTCATTGCGAGGAGCTGGAAGCGACGAAGCAATCTGTTCACTTAGCACGTAAAATGTTGTTTACCGGTGAACAGATTGCTTCACTTCGTTCGCAATGACGTAAGTGAGGCGTAGTGGAATGCAGTGTTTGAAGTGCCGCCTTCGGCGTCACGTGTTCAAATCCACTACTGAGTAAGGAATCCGTTTCTTTTTTCTTACTTTTTCTTTTCGTAAAGAAAAAGTAAGTGAGGCGTAGTGGATTTGAACCACTGACCCGTTGCTTAAAAGGCAACTGCTCTACCCCTGAGCTAACGCCCCAGAAAATTATTACCTAAAGAGGGCACAGCCCCTGGGAGGGCAGCAATATCGTGTCTTAGGAGATAGTTGTCAAGACGCCTTCAGTAGAGGCTTTTGCCGTGGCTAGGCGGGCCATATTTTCAATGCTAGTTAACTGACGATCTAGGTCACGAATTCGGCCAAAAGTCTCTTCAGTGTCTGCTGGCGAGCTGGATTTAGAGAGCCTTGATAAGAGTAGGGCATAGGTTTGTAAATGGGTTTGGGCCTCTTCAAGCTTATCGGCGCTTAAGTTTTTAGTTGAGAGTTCAGTGGCCAGGTATTGCAGGCGCTTTTCGCGTTGAACGATTTCTTTAGCTAAATCCATAGTCATAGTAAGAGTAGTAGCTAGCTAATCAGGTATAAAAATACAAGATGCGAATTATTGCTGGACAATTTGGGGGACGTAAGATCAAGACGCCAGATACTAAGTTAATTCGTCCAACGACGGAAAAGGTGCGGGGCGGGATTTTTTCATCATTGCAATCAAAACTAGATTTTGCGGAATATTTGGCAATTGATTGTTACGCGGGTAGCGGGGCGATGGGTTTTGAGGCTTTGTCGCGGGGTTGTTTAGCCGCGGCCTTTATTGAACTTGAGCGAACGCATGTGGCGGTGATTCGGGAAAATGTGACAAGTCTTGCTGTTAGTCATCAGGTTCAAGTTTTAAATGCCAAGGTAAGCGCTGAGACACTTGGGCGTTTGCGGTTGGAGCGGGGGTTGAAATGTTTGTTTTTGATCGATCCTCCTTATACGGCGCATCCGGAAGGGGAGATTTTTTCCGTGCTTGAGGCTGGAGGATTTTGGGTTGAAGGGACTGTGATTGTTCTGGGTTTTCCGCATAGGATTTCAGAGCGCGTCGTTACAAGTTTGCAAGCTAGACAGTGCAGTGAATATTACGTAAAAAACTATGGAGATACGGATATTTTATTGATCTATCTCTAGGATAATTTGGAGCAAGTCATGGAACGTGTTGGGATATATGCAGGCACTTTTGATCCTTTGACTAATGGGCATTTGGATTTGATTGAGCGTGGACTTAAGGTTTTTGATCGCTTGGTGATAGCGGTTGCCGAGAGTTCGCCGAAGCAGGCCTTATTTACGGCGGAGGAGCGGGTCAAGTTAATTACCGAGGCTTTGCCGCGGGGTGCGAAGAATGTTGCGGTAGAGAAGTTTTCAGGGCTATTGGTTGATTTTGCGCGTGAAAAAAAGGCTTCGGCAATTGTGCGAGGGCTACGGGCTGTTTCTGATTACGAATATGAATGGCAGATGGCTTTAATTAATCGGCGCCTTGCTGAAAATTTGGAAACTGTATTTTTAATGACCTCGAATCACTGTTCTTATATCAGTTCGAGTATGGTACGGCAGGTGGCGGAATTGCGGGGAGATGTATCGAGTATGGTTCCAGCGCACGTCGCCGAGGCCTTGAAGCAGAGGTTTGGTGGGTAGTGGGTGGTAACGGAATAATATTTACTAAGTATGGTAACATTTAGGTAAATTCGGCCGATAATTTATGGGAGGTAATTTAACTCTCATGAATGGCCAGTACTACGTTTATATATTAACAAATAAGAATAGAACTACTCTATACGCAGGCGTTACGAATGATATTCATCGCAGACTTTATGAGCATAAAAATGGAGTTGGCTCTAAGTTTGTGAAGAAATATGGTTTACATGAATTGGTATATTTTGAAGTCTATGACAGCGCATATGCTGCGATCGCTGCGGAGAAAAAAATTAAGGCTGGAAATCGGGCACGTAAAATCGAGTTGATAGTTAAGCAAAATCCAGGATGGAAAGATCTTGGTGGAAGTATTTAATTTTGTTGTTGGACTGCGCTAGTAGTTAGTGCGAAGGAAGTGAAGTTCATTAGCAGTCATTGCAGGGTTGCGAAGCGCCTATTCACTTAGTTATTTAACCCTCATTGCGAAGGAAGTGAAGCAATCCGTTCACTTAGTTATTCAGCTGTCATTGCGAGGAGCTGAAAGCGACGAAGCAATCTGTTCACTTAGCACGATAAAATGTTGTTTACCGGTGAACAGATTGCTTCACTTCGTTCGCAATGACGCGAGAGGCAAGCAGATTGCCATCCTTCGACTGAGTTCTTCTGCCTTCGACCCAAATGCTCGCGCCGAGGGGAGCGAGTCTAACGGGCTCTGGACATGCGACTGCTTGCGCAGACTCGCAATGCACGAAAACCTAAACAGATTGCCGCAGTCGAACAAACACGTTTGTTCTCCTTCGCAATGACGTGGTGTGCAGACAGATTGCCAAACTTGCTTACGCAAGCTTGCACTGATGTTGAGGCGCAAATAGATCGTCAGAAAAGGTAAATGGAGCGGGCGATAACCGAGAGGGGATAGGGTGAACCCACGACCTCCTGCGAGCATGGAGGGAGTGGCAGAGATGTAGGAAACAATTACGTCGTTTATTTTCGTTTAAAAAACGAAAATGGAGCGGGCGATGGGGGTCGAACCCACGACCTCCTGCTTGGCAAGCAGGCATTCTAGCCACTGAACTACGCCCGCTCAGGGGTAATTGAGTCAGTTCCCATTTAATGGGAGCGAGTAAAAGGACACTTTTTTGGGTTTGCTGTCAACTCTGGAAAGTAATCCTAAATAACTCTGTAGATTAATCGATAAACTGCAGGATAAAATAGAGATTTTTGACGTATTCTATCTATAAGGAGGGTGAGAGGCCATGGGAACCTGATGCGAATCATAACCTCTGACACTCCTTATGGTTTAGACAGGGACTCGAGCGGCCATCAAGTTGGCGCTGTGAGTCATGACTCCGCACAGCCATTGGGCAGGGTCAAGCGTGGGGTCAACTAGGAGTTCGTCAAGAATAACAGCTAGTAAGGCGAACTTACACGTGTCAACGCCATGAGAATCCCGAAAAGTTGCTGCCGATCGTCGTCGACCTAGAGTTCCATCGACGTAGTTTTTCCCACCTTGAATTTGAGAAGCGAAGACTTCGATCAGACGACGTTGCGCCTGTTCACCGTCCAAGATTTCTCTGAATTGCAAATAGTCGGGATGAATGCTGCCAATTTCACCCCAAACTTCGCCGCCGAGCCATTTTGTTGGCAGCGGACGATTTGCACTTGTGAGAGATTGGATCGCGCGGTGGACCATCGTAAAACTGGCGACGTGAGTTGGATGTTTGTCGAACGGATGGTGAGTCCACAGAACTTCAGGGTTGAAGTAATTGAGGATTTGCTCAACCACGTGAGTAGCTTCTGGGGCAAGTCCTTTGATAGCGGCACTATCGTATCCAAGTTGAATGACGCAAGCGTAGTTGCCCAGATCGGCAGCTCGCTTTTGTTCTTCGAGTCGGATTTGAGCCATTTCTTCAGGAGTTACATTTGCATATTCTCCGGTTCTCGGAGAGTTTGCGCCAGAAGTTAGGACCACTGCTACGATTGGTCGTCCATCGCAAGTATGCGGGACGCCCATGATTTCAACGTCGTCTTGGTGGGCGACCACCGCAAGGACGGGTCGTTGTCCGTTTAAGTCGTTTCGAAGATAAAAGTTTGCCGTAGGTGGCAGAAAACACAAGCTCATTTTTTACACTCCACTTTTAAATTAGGTAGTTCATTTTCGTGGACAAAGAATTACAAAAACCTCTGTTAAAGGCCTCTACTACCCAGATGAAATTGTTCAATCGCGCATTGGGCGATGATTTGAAATCTCGGTAAAGACGCATGCAGTAAAACTATTTATGTTTCGGAACAGAATGCGCTTCAGCGAGATTTTGTTCGGGTTCAGGATCGGACTCAGGGGGCGATTTTTTTTAGGTAGAAATCAGCTAGTCCTCCGATAGTATTGATATCCTTGAGCTCGTGCTCGTGCGGCTGGGTATCAACTTCGAACTCCTTGTCGAGAGCTAGTAAAAGCTCAACTTTGTCCAGCGAATCTGCTCCCAGATCATCGCTCACGTGCAGGTCCTCGACAGACTTTTGCTCCGTTGCTGCGATTTCTGCAATTGGCTTTAGTCCTAGCTCGAATTCCGAGACTTTGATGATGCGTGCAAGTATTTCTTCTCTTGTGATCATGATCTTTTCTCTACATGGCGGGATGCCAGTGGCGGAAATACTGCTGAAATTATCAATATTTCAGTCACTGACATAAAAAAATGCAGTAGAAAAAATAAAACAGCTAGAACCTTAATTAATCATGCGTCTTCCCGAAGCTCAAAAACATAGCAAAGTCTCCATAGATTGTCATTCTCGAGCGATAAAATTTGCAGGAAAAAGCGTGGCGAGGCCTGGAATTTTATTGTAATTATAAGTTTATGAGAAAAGAATCCTACGAATTTTTAGAAAAATTATTGTCTACACCGTCAGTTTCTGGACATGAACAGGCAATTCAGCGTGTGGTGAAGCGCTATGTCGCTCACTACGCGGATGAAGTGAAAGTTGACGTTCACGGCAATCTAATTGCCTCCTATAATCCACAAGGAAAAACCAGAGTGATGCTTGCCGGTCACTGTGACCAGATTGGCATGATGGTTACGCACATCGATGACAAGGGCTTTATATATTTTAATCAAGTTGGCGGAATTGATGCGGGAGTCCTTCCCGGGTCAAATGTCGTAGTGCATGCAGCTCAAGGCCCAATTGATGGGATTATTGGTAAGCGCCCAGTGCATTTATTAACTCAAGCTGAGCGCGGCAAGGAAATGGAAATCAAAAAGCTTTGGATTGATATCGGAGCGACTAATGGCGAGGAAGTAAAGAAAAAAGTTGCGATTGGTGACGTCGTTACTTACCTACCTGGAGTTAAGCGGCTTGGCAGTAACCAAATTACTGCTCCCGGGTGCGATGACCGGGTCGGAGTATTTGTGGTCATGGAAGCGCTAAGGCTTGTCGCGCAGCTTGCTCGAAAAAGCGGCGGGACTAAAAAGAAGCTACCATTTAGCTTATTTGCCGTGAGCACCGTTCAGGAAGAAATTGGGCTACGCGGAGCAACTACTGCTACGTATAGCGTTGATCCGCTAGTTGGAATTGCAGTTGATGTAACTCATGCCTCAGATAATCCTGGAGCAGACCCTAAAGAGTTTGGAACTGTGAAGTTAGGGGCTGGGCCAACAATTGCCCGTGGCCCCAATATTAATCCGGTTTTAGAAAAACTTTTTGTTAATACTGCAAAAAAGAAAAAAATCCCTTATCAACCACTAGGTGCGCCAAGCGCTACGGGGACTGATGCAAACGTAATTCAGATTTCGCGCTGTGGTGTAGCTGCGGCCTTAATTGGACTGCCGAATCGTTATATGCACACCCAAGTTGAGGTTGTAGATTTACGCGACTTGGAAAACGCAGCGCGGCTGATCGCTGAATCGGTGTTAGCGATTAGTTCGAGAGATACCTTTATCCCTTCTTAGTTAGGCTTAGGCTTGAACTTATACTTAACCTTCACGCTTCGTCATGACAAGGGGTGGCCAAGAAAGGATAAGGGGAAGTATAAGTTCAAGCCTAAGCGCATGCCTTAGCGTCGTGGCTGTAAGAAAACAAAGCATGCTTGAGTGAATCATGGAGTATTTAGAGCTCTTCTGTATCAGCTGGCGGCTTTTTCCTAGATATGCTAGTGAAGGACATCTAAAATAATAAAGAGTTAAGTGTTTCCAGTAGACGATAAATTCAAAGAAGAATGTGCGATTGTTGGAGTAATTGGCACGCCTGAAGCGGCCAACTATTGCTACCTTGGGCTTTATGCCATGCAGCATCGCGGGCATGAAGGATCGGGAATCGTTGCCAGTAACGGTACTGATTTAATCGCGGTAAAAGATACCGGAGTCGTTGCAGATATCTTCGACGAAGAAACTCTAAAAACTCTCCCTGGTCAAATTGCGATTGGGCATAATCGCTATGCAACTTTTGGCAGTAAGGACCGGGCGAATCTTCAACCTTTTGTCGCAAACCTTGGAACTGGTCCAATTTCGATCGCCCATAACGGAAATCTCGTCAATGCCGATGAGCTTAGAAAAAGTCTCGAAGCAGATGGTGCGATTTTTGCTACAACCTCTGATACTGAGGTTTTCTTGCACCTGATTGCTCATAGTGATGCTAAATGGTCACTTTTAAAACGTATTGAACACGCTTGCAAGCAAGTTAAGGGAGCTTATTCGCTGGTGCTCTGTTCACAAGATAAGCTTTATGGGCTGCGTGATCCGTACGGAGTCCGTCCGTTATCGCTTGCACGGCTTGGCAAAGGATATGTGCTTGCTTCAGAGACCTGCGCTTTTGATTTACTTGGCGCGAAATTTGAACGTGACATCAAGCCTGGAGAAATAGTTGAGTGTGCGCTTGATGGTGGGTTGCACGCCAGCGAGACCTTAGTTCAGAAAGAACAGGCCTTTTGTGTATTTGAGTATATTTACTTTGCGCGACCAGATTCAGTGATCGATGGTAGGCATGTTTATGATGTGCGTAAAAAACTAGGCGCAGAACTTGCTCGCGAAAGTCATACCGATGCCGATATCGTAATTCCAGTGCCAGATTCGGGCGTTCCCGCTTCGATTGGTTACAGCCAAGCAACCAAGCTCCCTATGGAATTTGGTTTGATTCGTAATCACTATGTGGGACGGACCTTTATTGAGCCGCAGCAATCAATCAGGGATTTTGGAGTTAAGGTAAAGCTTAATCCGAATGCGGATTTACTAAGGGGTAAGCGCGTAATTGTTGTTGATGATTCAATTGTGCGCGGAACAACCAGTAAAAAGATTGTTACCATGCTTCGCGCTGCAGGCGCCAAAGAAGTCCATATGCGGATCAGTTCACCGCAGACGGTGAGCCCCTGCCATTATGGCATTGATACTCCTTCCAAGAATGAGCTAATTGCAGCAACGCATAAGCTTGAGGATATTTGTAAATTCATTGGGGCTGATACAGTTCAATATTTAAGCATTGAAGGTATGTATCGAGCCGTTAAGGGTGAGCAATCCAAGTTTTGCGATGCCTGTTTTACAACTAACTATCGTCTCGGCATAATTTAAGAAAATATAGCGCTAGAGAGTATACGGCACTCGTATTCGCGAATCAGTCTTCGGAAAGTCTTTGGTGTTTCTAGTAACTAACTTACAGTTATTGACTTCTGCAGTGGCCAGAATAATTGCATCAGGTAGTCGATGTTTCCTTGTAGATCTTATTTCTACTGTTCGGCTGGCGATTTCTTGATCTAATGAGCAAAGAGTAAATGAGCGCAGAAAGTCTTTGAATAGTTTCTTTTGTTGTGGGGTGTTTGCACCTGCCATAACTTCAATCCAGCTAATAATGCTGATGATACAAACATCATATTGCTCCATTTCCGCGTGTGCTTGAGAAATACCTTTCAGAGCATCAATAATAATATTTGAGTCTAATACAGCCTGCATTGTTGTTACCCGTATTCTTTACGAGCGCCACTCATTTCTAAGGCGTCTTTGATATTTTACGCTATCTTCCTTGTGATCAGTCCAGAGGCCTACAGCTGGGTGGTTTCTAAGCGTGCTATAAACTTTCGGTAAAAACTCTTGGATTGCTGTGCGAATGACTTCGGAGCGAGATAAGTTTTTTTCCTTGCAGTAACGTTTGAGCTGTTTGATCTGCAGGTCGGGGATATCAATTAATATTTTCATATATACTCATGTATAAGATTTATATAATATAGTATATATTAATATACAGAATTCTGCAAGCTTAAAATTGTTCATCCATCGTCATTCCGACGCAGCTTGCAGGAAATAAACCACTGAAGCTTTTAAGAGGAATTCCATACTCTGTGATTTCGTTTTTTGAAGCTCTTTCGAGTACTTAGAATTTTCCTCATACTTAATTGCGGCAGACCTGAAGCATATTTACCACAAACACTGATTGTTTAATGAGTGAAATTGCTCCTCTTAATAAGGTTATCTGTATGAATCGGTTTGTTTTAGCTTTGGTCTTAATTTCAGCCTGTCCAATCAGTAGTATGGCAGGCCCAATTGGAACTGGCACTGGCGGAATCGGCAGCGGAGGAGGCTCAGGAGGCGGAGGCTCTAATCCTTGTCGCGCTGGATACTCGTATATGGAAGTTCCAACTGCCACAATCAAAGTTGACTATAGTTTTCAGCAAAAAAATGTTTGCGAAGCAAAATCTGGCAGTAAACAAGAAATAATTAATTACATCAAACTTAAGTTAGAAGGACTTGCTAATGACTTAGTGAATGAAGCTTGTCCACGGGCTTATTATCGAAAAGGCACAGTAGAAACAAATAATTTCTCAACCTTTGGGGTCTGTGCGGAAATGAATAGTTTGGTTAATGGCGAATATCAAACGACATATGTCACAAAAGCAAATGGTCGAATCACAGCCTTGATTTGCTGTGAAAACGTTAAGCCAGAAATTTGTGAAGTCAATGAGATCGGTGTGGAGTAGGTTATATGCAGCAGGTTTATCGAAAAATTGTAATACTTTCAGCTTTAATTATGCCAGTCTTTAGTGCGCGTGCTGAAGAGAGCTGTATAATGAAGGTGGTTTATACGGAAGGTGCGGCTACCGATGGTCACGATCATCAAAGCATGGATGACTGCAAGTTTGCAGAAGCTGCGGATTTCGATTCAACGCAAAAAAATGCGGAAGCTAAATTCTGGAAAATATTTCGCGATCAATTAAAGGGTGATCCAGAGGCAATGCGTCGTCTTTGCTTCGGCCCGCAGCCGCCAGCCAATGGCACTGCAACATTTCAATCCGCACAAACTACTGACAAGGTCTTTAGTGGGTGTGCAGGAGAAAAATTTACTACACGATTTACCTATTCAGGCTATTCAGTGCTACGCTGCTGCGTGCCTGTAGAGGAATGTAAAGCTCAATCTGCTCGCGACTTTTAAGCTGGAAGTGGCTGGATTGTCGGTTCAGTGCGGGACTTATTTTGATAATCTTCCCAGGCTTTGTAGAAGGCTCCCTGCCTTTTAAGTAGTTCGTCAAAACTGCCAATCTCTATAACCGATCCGCCGTCAAGGAAAATGATTTTGTCGAATAGTGCGACTAGATTCAAACGATGGCAAGCGGTGAGAATCGTGCGGTCAGCAAAGTGATACAATAATCCGATAAAAATTTCCTTCTCAGTTTTAGGATCGAGGCTTGAAGTCGGTTCATCCAGTAGTAAGATATCCTTGCGACTAGCGCGTAGTAACCCTCGAGCTAAAGCACCCCGCTGTTTTTCCCCGACAGAAATGTTTAATCCCTTTTCGGCTAGATTATTATCCCAACGTAAAGGCAATTTATTAATCACTGAATCAAAGCGACAAAGCTGAGCGAAGAATTGTAATTCTTTAGAATCAAAATCTTCTCCCATGGTCATGTTATAGAGCACTGTTTCTGAGAAAATCTCTGGTTCTTGTGGAATGAGCAGAGAACTTTCAGATAGATCTTCGATCGCCACAGAGCCTTGAGCATCGGTGGCAATTGAATATGAGGAGGGGTAGAGTAGTCCTGCCATGACTTTTAAAAGTGTTGATTTGCCGCCGCCACTTGGCCCTACCAGCGCGATTTTATCCTTGCGATTAATTGCTAGTTCAACATCTTTCAGTCCGCGCCGCTCGGCATGCGTGTATGAAAAATTAAGATTTTTAATGCTGATTCTTGTCCAAGCAGGATTGAGCGGATGAATCTTATTTACATCAGTCAATTTCATGTCCTGATAATCTGATAGACTTTTTTCGATTTTACTTGCGTCTTCATATGCAGTTGAGGCTTCGAGTAGTCCGCCATAGTATGCAGTAAATGAGCCAATCGCTTGAAAAATTCGATCTAGATAATTAAGTAATACGTAGACTTCTGCGACATCGAAAGCTTGGGTTACGCTTTGATGGCGGTAAAAATAAATTGCTAGTGAAGCTCCAATTACAAAAGCATAGCCGATTCCAGTTGATCCCCATTTGAGTTCTTGAAAAAGCGAGATACGTTGGCTGATTCCCAGACCTTCGTTTTTCTGAGTTTGCAGATGACGTTCCGCGGATTTTTCAAGTCCGAGCGTTTTGACAGTCACGATATTAACTAGATAATCCACGCAAATACGGTTAAGTTTATTACCGAAGGCATTATTTTCACGGTATTGATTGGTGAGTTTCTGGTTAAAGAAAATCATCGCCAGAATGGTAACAATCGAGAGTGCTAAAACTAAGAGAGCCACCCAGGCATCGAGCGCAAAAATTGCGACTGAGGCAAAAAATACCTTGACCCCACCTTCAATCACCTGCCAAACGTAAGTGCCCACCACGCTATCAATCGCGCCAGCTGAGCGGTGCAGTTTGCTCAAATTCTCACCAGAATGCGTCTCAATATGCCAGCGCAGTGGATAGCGCATGAGTAGGCCGAAAATTCGTGAAAGCGTATTCATCCGCGCATTGTAGGTGACGGTATTTTGGACGTAGCGTGCTGTATGATGGAGTAGGACATGGGCGAGCTTGATCCCGGTGTAGGCAAGAATACCGTAGGCCCCAGCAAGGTAAGTCTCTTGATTGAAGCCGCCTTTGACAAATACTCCAAGCGTGTAACCAATCGCCCAGGGGGCAAGTAGGTCCAGAGAATAGGCAAAAATAAATAGCACTACGAAGATAAAAAATCTGGGGCGTTCACTAGAAATAGCGTGCCAGGCACCACGAATGAGGGCGAGAAATGATTCTTTCATGAGGACAGAAACTCGAACAAAAAGCCTAGTAAGATTAGGTGAATTCGCCAGGGATGTAAAGTAATGTAATTCTTGCGGTAGAAATTTAGTTGAGAGACATTAGTCAGACGGTGAAGCACTTTAACACACATACATTTACTCGATTTGGAACGATGGTCATGCCGTTCTTTAAATCTGAAAAACGCAAAGTTGCGTTACTACTGTTGTGTTTATTGGTTTGTTTTTCCTACGCGATTAATCGCGTGCAAGTGATCATGAGTTTCGTCAATCGCGACTTTATGAACGCTTTTACTGTGCGTGATAGCGAAAGTTTCCTCAATGAACTGCTGAAATATCTTGGTTGCTTTGCCTTGGCAACTTTACTTGCTGTTTTTAAGACCTACACGGAAGAGCGTTTCGCGTTGATGTGGCGTAAGTGGTTAACGCATTACATGTTAGAGAATTACTTCTCACATTTAGCGTTTTATCGCCTCACTGGAAATCGTGAGATTGACAACCCTGACCAACGTATCGTTGAGGATGTGCGTTCATTTACGACAATTACGCTTTCGATCATCTTGATCATGTTTAATTCCCTGATTGCCATACTCTTATTTATTGATGTGCTGTGGTCGATTGATATTAATTTAGTTTTCGCTGTTTTTGCTTATGCTGTTTTTGGTTCAGTTTGTTCGTTCTATTTGGGGCGCCCCTTAATTGACTTGAACTATGAGCAACTTAAGAAAGAAGCCGATATCCGCTATAAACTCATTAATGTGCGCGATAATTCTGAATCAATTGCTTTACTCGAAGGGGAAGTGCGGGAGAAACTCAAGGCACGCCAACGTGTCAAGCGTGCAGTTGAAAATTTACGCCGAATTATCAATTGGAATCGCAATCTCAATTTTTTCACGCACGGCTATAACTATATAGTTACGATTCTTCCGCTGATCATTGTTTCGCCCCTTTATCTACAGAAGAAAATTACTTTTGGTGACGTCACTCAGGCAACGATTGCCTTTGGGCATGTACTTGGCGCGCTTTCAATTATTGTTTCAAATTTTGGAAACCTAAGTTCACTGGCTGCTGTAGTCGAACGTTTAGGATCTTTTGTTGATGAGATGAAAAACGCAGTGAAAGATGCAAAGAGTTCGCAGATTCAGCTTAGTCCGGCAGAAAATATTCGCTTTGAAAACGTGACAATTTTAACTCCCGATCGTAAGCGCGCATTAATTAGCAATTTAAACTTAGAGCTTAATCCTGGGGGCCTATTAATTACCGGTCCAAGTGGCGCCGGGAAAAGCTCGATCATCCGCGCCCTTTCTGGCATTTGGTCTGCAGGTGAGGGGCATATTCACCGGCCTTCAGTCTTTTTCTTGCCGCAGCGTCCTTATTGCGTAATTGGTGATTTGCGTAGCCAATTTACCTACACGACGCGCAGGCGTGCGATCGCTGACTGGGAAATCATGGAAGTAATCTCCTTGCTTGGACTAGAAGAGATGCTTGACCGGGTTGGTGGTCTTGATGCTGAAGTCGACTGGAATTCGTTTCTTTCACTTGGAGAAAGGCAAAAACTTAGCTTCGGGCGGCTTTTATTATTTAAGCCCCGCTTTGCTTGCCTTGATGAAACTACAACGGCAGTAGACCCACAAAGCGAGAAAAAAGTTTATGAACTGTTACAGCAAATCGTTGAGAATTATATTAGTATTGGTTACCGTCAGAACCTTGAGTCCTATCACTCTCATGTTTTAGAAATAACTTCAGGTGGACGCAGTAAGATGAGGGCTGTGGTAAAATGAAAAAATACTTACAGCTGATGTTTTGTTTATCATTAGCAAGATCTGCGCATGCTGATGTTGCCTTGAAGCGCGCGATTTTTGAAGATTGCCCAAAGGCGTTAGAAATCTCTCAAAAGCTTGCTGCCAGTGAAACAACTGAAGCGATTGATTTTTTAACCGAAGTTTTGGCTTTACCTGGCCCCAACGTACAGCCGCCACGCGTAGATGCTGGGGGCGGTGAACTATGGAGAATTTATAATCCGGACCATGAATTAGAGGTGAAGGACTGTGCACTACAGATTGCCCGGTCGCTGCATGAAAGTAATAATGCTTTACGCTTGGTGCCAACAATTTCAGCCTTGATTGCTGATCAGAGTCTACCGGCTAAGTTGCAAGAGTCGGCAATTCGCGTGGCCCGCGAATTACTAGAACATAGTTCCACTACCTCGCCTGAAGTCGCCCGTGAGGTCGTAGAAAGTCTCATTAGTCAACAATTGTCAGGTCCCGTTGAAGCAAGAATTAGCATGCTGCGCAGTGTAACTTCTTTAGCCTTGCCCTTGATCGCAGCTCGCATTGAAAAAGCTCCAACTGAAGATTTGGAAAATTTGTTTTCACTGCTCAAGGTGCTCGACCTAGCGCATACTGATTTTAATTCAGCTGCACTCAAATTAAGTTTTACCGAGGACCCTCTCAGGGTTCAGATTGCCTTAAAACTATTGTCTGAACGCGCTGTTGAAAGTGAATTAATCTGCATACGTCTGGCGCAGCTTGGCGTAAATCTTAACCAGCAAATCAAAACTGAAGCACTTACAGCATTAAGGCGACTTTTAGGGGAAGGGGCGAGTGCGATTTCTGAGACTTGCAGTAAAGAAATCATGCGACTTGCTGCAGCATTATCTGGTCAGGACTTGAGTGAGCTCGTTACGGTTTTTATGCGTAAGCAAGCTAACGATCTATCGATTCGAAAATTGCAGCTAAACATTGCCCCTAAAAATGACGAGCTATATCTTGAAATCCTCCTTAACCTGACGAGTCTGAATAAGTCCGAGCGCAGTAAACTCTTGGCGCTAGCACGCAGCACGAATTTAAAAACTCAAAAGCAGGCCTTACGGGTGATGAGCCTCCGCCCAGAGTTTAGTGCAGAACTTAAAGGCATTTTGCTGAGCTTATTAAAAACGCCACAGCAGAGCGCTGAGCGTATGCAGGAGTTATTAGAAATTCTTAAGTTAATTGTTGTGAGTACTCAAGATCGTAAACTCGTCGATGAGCTTAAGCGCTTGCAGGGTTCTAGTGATGCATCAGTCAGTAAAAGTGCTGAGCAGATTCTTTCTAAGAATTCACTGCTTGAGCTGTCTCGTAAGTGAGCTTACCCAGTGCGTCTGCACCTAATGACGAAATGCGCCAGAGCCGACTTGTTAAGTTTCCAGGTGGCACAGGCTCAGCCAACATCTTACCTTCAAGATGATAGAGTGCACGTTGAATTTCATCAAAGCTCACATCTAGTGCTTGTGCTACCTGAGCAATATCGCAAGTGATATCAGTGTCCCAGCGAGCAGAATTGTTGTTGAGATAATTCAAAAGAATATACTCAACTCTTGTAAAAAAGTTTTTCTCGATATTCATAGTTTTATAAGTCAGTAATATGCCAAGGCTTTTACTCATCTTTTGGAGAAAAAGCAAGGGTGGCGCGACCCAAAGTGTCCGAAATTAGAGAAAAAATCCATTGATTATAGGGTTTTGCACTATCTTCGACAGGTAAGTTTGCTGCTAATCGAAGATAACTATCGAGTTTATACCTGTATTCGTTAGCTGGTTCAAAAATGCCTTTAATATTTGAACTAGGTACGATTGACCCTTTGGCCACAGCTTTTCCGATTGAAGACCAAAGTTTAGCCTGAGAAAGTTCAAGCTTGGAGTCGAGATAATCTAAGTTACTTTCTAATTTAATTTCACTGATGCGATCTACTCCTAAGGTAGGTTTGAGATAAGCAGGTTGATATACTGAACCGTCGTTAAGATTTAGATTCGTCTGAACTTCCCAAGAGCCTGGGCGTTGTAGGTTTCCGATAAGATTTGAAGTTACGTCGACCTTGCCGCTAAGGCCGATTAGACTCAGTAGTGGGTGTGCTTGTAGGCTCACTGAATTTGCATTTCCACTGCACTCGAGTTTGCCTAAAGCCATCACCCCTCGAGAACAGCTAAGACGAATTGTCCCTTGATAGGCCTGGGCACTAAAATTCATCTGATGTAGCCCTCGCACCAGAGCAAGTAGGGAAGTTTGAATTTGGACTTCAGTCAAGACGATTGGGATATTCAGTGGCTTAGCCGGAAGCATGATAGATATTTGCTCAAACTCAACGTTCCACGGCGCATTAAAGCTCAGGCCTGAGATTTGCACGACACCATTGGTTTGTTCGAGTGCGGATTTAAGACGCGCCTCGAGTTGCTTGGAAAAAATTTGGTAGGGGAAAAGCAGTGCGCATAAAGTCGAGAATGCAAAGAAAATAATAGTGCGCTTTAACATCAGCATCATGCTTAGATTGTAACTTCGGTATTAGTAGGTGACGATTTTTTGCGCACACTTCCAATTTCAATTGTGGCGGAGATGGCCTTACCTTCGAAACCTTTGAGTAGATCGATCTTTCCTAAGAACAGTGGCCGGTCCCCGTAGGTAATTTTGTGGAGCAACTTAACAAGTTGCTCGAGGGTGATTGATTTGACGTTCAAAATGAACTCCTGCTTTTCATAGTCAATTCCTAAATCCTCGGTTGTGCGCCCACGCTGTAAATCATAATTGTCCGAACCAATACTTTCCTTAACAATTCGATCGAGTTCTGTTGTGACTTGTTCGAAAGTTAATTGCGAGGCCTCAAATGTTTTTTTTGCATGTTCTAAGCGTTTGGAGAGTTCGAGATAACGGGCAATTAATTGCGGGAGTTTCTCGGCGTCAGCTTTACGTGTCACAATCAATCTTGAAGACTGCTCAAGATAGGTATCTGACCACTGTTTGAAAATAACGCCAATGAAGATCAAGCCCGCAAGCGAAGTGAGTGCAATCAGCCTGCGTTCGCTGGGTTTTAAATTTCCGTAAAATTGATTAATGCGCCTGAGCATCTTAAGTTTTAAATACCAATTCTGCTGAAAAGTGCATGCGGTTTGAACCTTGAACTTTATCGCCAGACTCAATCCGAACGCTAGTAAATAAATCCGTTTTCTCTTCAAGGATAGTACTTAATCTGCCCACGGCAAGTCGGCTGGCGGCTGTGCCACTGATACTCATGCCTTCCGAACCAATACTGAGCTTCTCAATGCTGACTTCAAGCTCGGGAGTTAGACTTTGAGCAAGCTCTTTAAGCGATTCGAGAGGTGAAATCGAGGAAAGCGACCCTAGATTTTGTAATTCGGTTTCAAGGTTTTGAATCTTTGTTTCAAGCTCATTTACCTCACGGCGTTTTGGAAGAAGTTCATTAGGTAGACCGGAGTTAAGCGCGGTCGTAATTTTTGATTCAATACCCAGTAAGGCCAGCGGCTTAACGGCAATCACCGCGACGATGCAAAGTAGGCCAATTAAGCTAAAGAGTGAAAAGCCAAACCACTCCTCCTTCGCCGAGCTGATGATGTTTGCTAGTGTCGCGCGATATTGAAATGGTCCGATGCGATAGTTGAGTACGTCGGACTCTTTCTTACGCTCAAGCAAATCATGTAATATTCCAGTGGCCCAAGTTAAATTTTCAAAGTCCTCAGCAGAGAGGTTACTCTGAAAGTGACTGCGCAAATCTAGGCTAATTACTTCTAAGCGCGTAAGCTTGGCGATTGCTTCGTTAAGTTTATTCGCCTCGGTCGAATAAATTTTAAATTGCGGAACTGCAAAATCTTTCTGGAATTTAATGATTTGGCTGATCGTTTCACGTAGTAGCGCCTCATCATTATGTCCTGAGGCAGAAGCGGAGTGTGCAATCTCGCGGATCGCCTTGATTTTACCGGCTTGAATTAAGACCAGGGCAGTATGATCGAACGTTGACTGGAAAATGCAGTAAGTTTCTTCGCTAGTAGCCTCAGTGAATTGCCCGAGAGTAGCTACGCAAGCCCCGCGCGTAGTTAAAACTTTTGGGTCAATCCCAAAAACTTCAAGCCCATTAAGCACATTAGCAATTAAGTTTTTATCTGCCAGTGCAACCACAATATCGTAGAGGTTGTCGCTTGAGCTTGGAGAGACGCTAAAATTAATAACGAAATCATCCGGGTCAAAGGGCAATCGTTCTTGTAGTTGCCCAGGTAGTATTTGTTCTAGTGCGCGTGGATTATTGAAGGGTAGGGTAAGATTAATATAGCGCAGTGTCTGTGGGCTAAATGTAGCAACAACAGCATCGAGTTCAGTGATTTGATTACGAATTTCTTGATCTTGTAGCTTGAGCGAACCTAAGCCGTCTTCAGATAATGCTGCAGAAAGATTTATCGACTTGACTAGCTCAATTGTCTCTGCCGTCTTGGTAAAGACGTGCAAAAACTTGTCGTTGCCATTGATGCTGGCGTTATGTTCGATTAGGCCTACTAAACTCATGCTGGTATACAGCTAGCATTCAAGAATCCTGAGCGCAATTAGAATTACAATTAAAATAAGTGCTTAGGTGTCATCGGCCTTAGTACTCGAAGATCTACCCTCCAGCGGGGCGAAGTTAGAATTTGACCTGGTTTTTTGCACTAGTGGAACAATTGTAGAGTAACTATGTGGCGAATTGATCTCATCGTATAATTCGATAGTAATTTCCACTGCTTCAGGAAAGCCGAAATTTTTCTCGTTCCAGCTATCAAGCCAGTTTTCATTGCGATAATAGCGGACATTAAAGCTTTTAATTGTATCGGAGATAATTTCCCGCGCAGAGAGTTCATTAGTGATTTTTTTGTTCTTTACCGCAACGGGATATTCAAAACGCTCGAGAATTAAATGCTTATTTTTCTCAGATCCAAATTTACCAACTTCTTTTCTGACTTTATACGTAACTTCAACGCGACTTGAAAAGCCCTGACCTGCTAGTAACGAGCTATCGGTGACAAAGGTAATTGAGTCAGCGTCATTCTCGCCGTTTTTTTCATCAACGCCCCGTAGATATCCTGAGGTTGCCTGTGCAGGATTAGTTTGACTGAAGGCGTTGAATTCTCCTGTAGCACCAGCGCTGGCGTTACTGATGCGCGTCTCATTAGTGTTCTTCGTACGGCGCAAGTTCTCGGCGACGCGGCTGAGTAATTCGCGATTGATGCGCGTAAGGATATTGCCCCCCGAAAGCGAAGCAAAGCGGGTAGTTTCAATGGCGTTACGCGAGCGCACAAGTCCACCCAGAGTGCCAAAAAGGATTGTGGCCATGATCATCAGCAGTGCTGCAACTACGGTGATTTCCACAAGTGTAAAGCCGCGATTGTTGTTGCTCATGGTTTTGTAAAATAAACTAGTGTAGTGCGTTCATCTGGACGCGTGCCCCAGCTAATCGATAAATCGACACGCCGCAGCGCGTCCTCATTTTTTGCCACAGGAATTTTTTGGACTTCAAGCTCGTAGCGCCATCCGCGAAGTTGTTCTTTTTCCTGAGATTTAGTAGCGTCATTAAGAATTTTTAGCTCGCGCAGGCGATCTACCAGGTTGCCGGCCTTACGACCGGGGTCTGGTGCGGCTTTGTCGATTTCTATCATCGACATAATTTTTTTTGCGTAGAGACTAGCTTTGAAGCGCTTAGCTTCACGATCGTAGGCTTGCAGGTAATTTGTGTTCATCACCAGCAAGGTAATCAGCGCTAAACCGAGAATAGCTACAGAGACAGCAATTTCCACTAGCGTGAAACCGGAACTGCTTTGCGCGCTGGTGTGCTTGCTTAATTTCAAAATATCACCTTCTTGCCATCCGGCGATCGTAGTCCTGAAATTAATTCGACCTTACTCTTGGCGGGACTAAGAAAAATAGAGTAGGGCTGGTCATTTAGTGTCAAATAGATCACAGTCGCTTCGTTTGTGCCTTGATCGCTAATGCGGATATATGCTTCGCCACGCATTTTCTCGTCATGGGGTGTCACTACTGCTTTAACCTTTACTCCCACAGGTAAGACTCGCTCCTCGGCTAAGCTTGGAAACTCTAATGGGGGCGTGAGTCTCACACCGGTTTCTTGGTCGCGAAAGCGAAAGGCATAAAACAAGGCCTCTAAATCTCCTGCTTGACGTTTCTCCTCTGCCACAAGTTCTTCAGAGAATGACTGCTTGTCCGCAAGTATGCGCTTTTGGTTGCGACGCTTTTTTTCTGAGTCCAAGCGCAAGTTCTGCAATAAATCAACTTGCTGAATTTCTTCGGGAGGTAGCGGAACTTCTCTCAGGACTCGGTAAGACTGACGATCAAGATCGAAAGCAATACGATAAGACTCCTGCCGGGCACTAGATTCGCTAAGTAGCAATTGCCAGGTATCAACGAGTCGGCGCGCATCGCTCTTTTGTTGCCAAGAATTAATCACCCCGAAGCGTGAGAGCGCCAAGCCACTGATCACCAAGATTAAAGTGACGACTGCCAGAAGTTCTAATAAAGTAAAACCACCGTCAGCATCTTGCTTGATTTTCATTGGCAGCTCGGTAGCGCTAGCGCAATTAGAGTATAGTTTCTTTATGGCTGAACCGTGGCATCTTGATTTGTTCCTTCGCCACCTTCAGCTCCATCCGCGCCAAGAGATTTTAATCTAAAGGTGCGGTTATTATTTTGCGTTTCGTATTGATAAGGTGTGCCGTAAACATCAAACAGTGAATCTTCATCTGTTAAGGCAACGAAAATTTTCCCTGATTTTTGGATTTCACTTGAACCCTTGATTAACTCTTGTAGGCTTCCAGGGTAGCGTCCGTACTCTGTGCGAAAGAGTTCGATATCGCTTTTGAGTTTTTCCATTTTTGTTGCGTTGAGCTTTACTTTTGCAGCATCGCTCTTGCCAAAAACACCCTTGGCCACAATTCCAAAAACTAAGCTAATTAAGACGATGACCACCATGATTTCGACAAGTGTCATCCCGCGGGAGGAGTAGATACTGGTCAGAGAACGTGGCGAAGTTTTATGTAAAAAATTCATAGTTTTATACCTTAATTAAGAACTTGATTTATACTCCAATTCGCCAGTTCTGGGCAATTTTAAACATTTTTCAGATAGCCGGGAATAAATCCAGGGTTAGAGTAGAGCATCCTTAGGGTGCTTGGTGAATAATTTCACCGGACTTAATTGTCATTAAGCAGCTATTTGCCGTGATCTGATAGAGCCATTCGTCTAAAACACGGGGAGCTTCTTCGTGCGTGCGAAAAATACCGACTGGCTTGCCGCTTTGCATTAAGAGCGTTTGGTCGTCCTCGAGATTTTGCAGAGCTTTGACTGTGTCCTGATAAGCATCCCAATTGCGGACAGCCTTGCCTGCGGCACCGTAAACGACTAGATTTTGTGGATCTTCGGCAACGGCGCTATCAAGATTATTCATGAGCATGCACAGTGCTGCTTCTTGATGCCAACCATTGCAGGTTAGAGTTGTGCCAGTTGGAGCTTTAATCGAATGACTCATTTTTAAAATGCACAATTTCTTTGATTGCATTTGCAGAAACATGCCTCGTATGCGAAGTGTTCATGCAAGCGCAATCCGTAGGTTGAAAAAGTGTTAAAATAATAGTTTTTATAAAGTTTTCAAGTCCTACGAGTAGATATTTTGAGCGTTTATGAGAAAAATTATCGAATGTGTCCCAAATATTAGTGAAGGTCGTGATCAGGAGAAAATTAAGGCAATTGTCGATGCTGCAGCGCGTGTGCCTGGAGTGACAATGCTCGACGTTGATTCTGGTGCTGATACAAATAGAACCGTGATTACTTTTGCAGGCAGCCCACAAGCGGTCTTGGACGGCGCCTTTGAACTGATCAAATCAGCAGCAAGTCTAATCGACATGCGTCAGCACAAAGGTGAGCACCCGCGGATGGGAGCAACTGACGTCTGCCCATTTGTGCCAGTCTCGGGAGTGACGATGGAAGAGTGCGCCGAGCTTGCCCGTAAATTGGGCGAACGGGTTGGGTCAGAACTTAAAATTCCAGTTTATCTCTATGAAGCTGCTGCTAGTCGGCCTGAGCGCAAGAGTTTAGCTGAAATCCGTAAAGGTGAATATGAGGCATTGGAGGAAAAACTTAGGGACGTTTTCTGGAAACCTGATTTTGGTCCGGCAATTTTCAACGCCCAGGCCGGAGCTAGTGTAATTGGAGCGCGACCTTTTTTAATTGCCTACAACATCAATTTAAATACTAAAAATAAGAAGTTAGCGACTGAGCTTGCTCAGGAAATCCGCGAGATCGGAAAACCAGTGCGGGATGCAAACGGTGAAATCGTCAAAGACAGTAAGGGCGAGAAAGTAATGCAGCCGGGACGCTTTAAGGAGTGCCGCGCCGTTGGTTGGTATATTGAAACTTTTGGTTGTGCCCAGGTTTCAATTAATCTCACAAACTATCAAGTGACTAACATGCAACATGTTTTTGACGCATGCGATGAGCTTGCTAGAGCTAAAGGCTTACGTGTGACTGGAAGTGAGCTTGTAGGGCTTGTGCCCAAGCAAGCGCTACTTGAGGCCGGTCTCCATTATGCGAACAAGCAAGGCGCTTTTACGGCACAAAGCGAGAGTGCGCTTTTACAACTTGCGGTGCGTTCACTGGGCTTAGCTGAGCTTGCGCCGTTTAACATTAGTGAGCGAGTTTTAGAGGAGAAGCTGAAAATGCCTACACCTTTAGCGGATATGACAATCACTCAGTTTGTCGATGAATTAGCTTCGGATTCTGTTGCTCCAGGGGGCGGTAGTGTAGCGGCGCTGGCTGGTGCTTTAGCTGGAGCCTTAGCGGCAATGGTTTGTGCGCTGAGCCACTCTAAACCAAAATTGGCAGATCAACATGCCCGCTATTTAGATCTGGGGTTAATTGCACAACACATTAAGGATCGCTCCTTGAAGGCAATTGATGATGACACCAGCGCCTTTAATGCTGTGATTGCAGCAATGCGCGCTGTGCCTAAGGGGGTAGCGAAAGATTCGGTTGAATACCTCCAGGGTCGAGGAAAAGTAGAACTTGCTTATCAACGCGCAATTGATGTGCCTTTTAGTGTAGTGCGCTTGGCAGCTGAGGCATTGGAAATTGGCCGAGATATCGCCAAGTATGGCCTTGAACAAGCGCTGAGTGATGTTGCTGTGGCGGGACTGATGGCCAAAGCGGCACTGATTGGTGCAGGCTATAATGTAAAAATTAATCTCAAAGAAATCAGTGACCAAGCTTACGTGACTAAGTCACTTGCTGAATTGCAAGATCTAACAGCTCAGGCAGAGAAGAGTCTCAGTGAATTATTGAAAGTTGTTGATCAGAGATTAAGCTAGGGTAGTTAGACTGATTGTTAAAATAAATGTCGTTTGAGCTTGTAGTTTCGGCACTCAGTCTAACTGTCCAGTAAACTGATTTTACTGGACAAAATAAACATATACCCGTTGCCGAAAGTTTCGTTAACCGAAAAAACTTTTGGCAACGGAACGGGTATAGGGGATAAATAACACTGAGCAATTAAAAATGTCCTAATCCTAGAGATGAGGAGCTACTCGCAATCGAAGTTTTTTGAAATCTGAGTCGAGAGTGAAGATCTCATCTAGATTTAATGCTTTTACAAGGACCGCTGTTGCTGGAAAAGTAACCCCGTACCCACGGCCATTAAGTTAAGGGAAGCAGGTAAGTCCTCGTCATTTCGAGCGAAACGAAGTGTAGTCGAGAAATCTCCAAATTCTTCAAGAAATACAATTGGAGATCTCTCCACTTCGCCCTGAGTAAACTCAGGACTTCGGTCGAGATGACGGCCTTATAATCCTTAACTTAATAATCTAACACTGCACCCAGTGCGTAAAAATACGGGCTGATAGAACTATAAAATTCAGGATTTTCTTACAGATCTAAAGATAAAGGAAAGCTTGGAGATAAAAAAAACGAAAAATATCAGAAAAAAGATTTTCTGGGCGCCTTGTGCTCTACAAAGCGCCCAGAATAAGTGTCTTGCAGTCTAGGCTCCGGCAGGATTTGCCAGTTCTGGAGCCCAAGCACCGTCGAGCATGATTGGATGTTCAGTGCCACTTGCATCAAATCCAAAGACACAAGTCTGATCGCATCCCCACATGCCATCGACATGTGTTTTTGCTTGAGCTAATCCGCGTTCAGCCAATTCAGCGGCAGTGAGAGAAGCTCCGTCTTCGAAAGCAGCGCTATAGCCATTGCCAAACGCCCAGTGACATGCAGCATTCTCGTCAAAGAGAATATGCCACCAGATCATGTTCTCTAGATAGACCGGAGTATTCCTGTCGGCAAGAGCGAACTCTCCACCTCGTCCCGCTCCTTCACGGGCGATCAACTGAGCAAAGGCCTCTTTGCCTGACTCGGCATCCCACTCAACGATTTCGCCGTCCTTGTACGTGACGACTAGACCAATAACAGGAACACCTTCGACCATAAACGGCCGGTGCATTTTGAGTGTGCCGTTTGCGGTACGCCAATCGGGTGTGATGAAGTTTTCATACGTAGGCTTATTCGGCGTGAAGGGAACTCCACGTTGCGAAACCCTGCCACCGCCCATCCAACGTGCAAGCGGATGAATTCCAACAGTAAAGTCCGATCCTCCACCAGTCACACGGAAACGACGATAACCGAGCTCGTTCAAGATGTTTCGCCTGTGCAGAAGAGCCGCATCGCTTTGAGCATTAAGCTCAAGACAATTTTCCTGATCAGCAAATGTGACACGGAAAATGCGCTCCCAAAGTTCATCCTTTGTGATGCCAATTTGCTTGGCCCAACTCTCTGTTGCTGCTCCAGCGACAAGCCACTGTCCTTGAGCACGGTTGACAATCAAGCGCGAGTAGGGTTCTCGGGCCGCTGTTAGGGTGTTCATGTAGAGCTGGTAGCGGTCTGGAACTTCAGCCTGTAAGCGTGATCCAAGATTGAAGTCCTGCTCGCCGCGAACACCGATTAGGGCGCCATGGCAATCTGCTAGTCTGTTGAATACATCAATGTCTGTATCAAACATCCTTCGAATTTCATCTTCGCTTGCATGGCGGACAGTTTGTTCGGTCTGGCGTGGGTCGGAGGTGAGAATTCTTACCATCGAGGCTCCTCTCTGGTAAGCTGCTTCAGCGGCCAGTAGGGCAAGATCGTAATACTCAGTTTCGCACCGAACGACGACAAGTTGTCCAGGTTGGACGTTGACGGAAGCAGCGAGCAAGCTCGCGTATCTAGTTAATGAATTACTCATGAGTGTGTCCTCCAACTGAAAGATGTCAGTGGATGTGTGAAAATGTAGCAACATCAGCACGCATCCACTGACAGATAAAACCTCTTTCTCCAAGCTGTTTTCCACTGAATGAGTCCAGCGGGAAACAGCTGATTGTTGTCTACTCGAGATAAAATATAAAAGAACTACTGCAAGATGTGACAGTTTAAAAATGTCCTAAGGCGGAGCATGCTAGCACATTTCATTAATGTTGTCATGAGCATCAAGGAGGTTCTGCTTCTGTCTGATCAGACAGAAAAAAAGCTACAAACTACCCAACTAACGAACTCATTTCCAGCATCGGCAGTAACACTGCCACAAGAATTGTGCCAACAATTCCAGCTAGAAATAAAATTAAAAGCGGGTTTAAAATCGAGGTTAATGCGCCAATAATCGCTTGAAGCTCGCTTTCGTAATTCTGCGCCGCACGCATCAGCATCTGCGGAAGTTGCCCAGTGCGCTCACCAATTGCTACCATGTGAATCAACATCCGCGGGAAAAGCTTTGATGTTTCAAGTTCACGTGAAAGATTCCTTCCTTCCTCAACCCCAATCGCAGCTCTCTCAATTGCATCTTGCATTGGGACGTTGCCAATGATGTTTTTAACAATCGCCAAAGAAGTTAAGAGATCAACTCCACTACCCAGCATCGAACCAAGTGTGTGTGAAAATTGCGCAGCCGACACCTTCGAGACAAGATTCCCCAGAATTGGAATGCGTAACAAGAGTTCATCAGTTCTACGCCGACCGTGAGGAGTGTTGCGGTAACGCGTAAAGAGTAAAAGCCCACCAATTAAAACAATCGCTAGTAGCCACCAGTAATATTTAAAAAAATCACTTAGTGTAATAATAATTAATGTTGGAGTAGGGAGCTTGCTGCGATCTTTAAAGACGAGCATCAGCTGCGGCACGACATAAGTTAGAAGTAAGATAATCACGCCGAAACAAAGCACCAGCATTAAAACAGGATAAGCCAGAGCTGCCACAAGTTTTCGCTTCAAGGCTGTTTGCGCCTCGAGTAGTTCTGCCAAACGTTCTAAAACCAAATCCAGCGTTCCACTAGCTTCACCCGAGGCCACCATGTTCGGATAAACGCGCGGGAAAACGTTAGGATGTGCTTTGAGGGCATTGGCAAGTGTTGAACCTTCATTTACTCGGTCGGTAATGTCGGCAATAATTGAACGCAGTCGTGAATGGTCAACCTGCTCACCAAGAGCTTTTAAGGACTCAACCAGGGGCATACCCGCCCGGACCAGCGTTGCCAGCTGACGGGTAATTAGGGAGAGTTGCTGAGTGTTTACTTTGCGTTCACGTAAGAACCGCGTAACGTCGGAGTTAACCGACAATGCATCGGCATCTTTTTCTCGAACATCGGTTGGAAATACATTCTGCAGTTTTAGCTTTTGTCGCGCAGCGCGAACGCTATCAGCATCGACTACGCCAGTGATGCGTTTACCTTTATTGTTCAGCGCGACGTATTCGAAAACTGCCATGATCGTTTTATTTAGTTAGCTAGACTATTTCCTAAGGTTCAATTGCTTCATCGACGACATCTTCTTGAGTGACGCGTAAGACTTCATCCAAGGAAGTGATTCCAGCTAGAATTTTCTGTGCCCCGTCAAAGCGCAAACTCTTCAAGTCACGTGCATTCAAGCGAATGTCTTTGGAGTTTGCACGTTGCATAATCAAATTACGCACTGCATCATCAATCCAAAGCATCTCGTGGATGCCTGTACGACCTCGGTAACCCGTAAATTGGCAATGCTGGCAGCCCTTTGCGTTTGCAGTAAAAACTTTCTTTCCGATTAATTCTGTTTCATTTAATCCGAGCTCTCGCAGTTCGGCACGGCTGAGCGTCGCAGGCTCTTTACATTCATGACAGAGCACGCGCAGTAGTCTTTGCGCCATCACGGCAAGTAAGCTCGAGGAAATCAGAAAGGGTTCAACGCCCATATCGAGTAAGCGCGTAATTGCACCAGGAGCGTCATTGGTATGTAGGGTTGAAAATACCAAGTGACCTGTGAGTGAAGCTTGGATTGCAATCGTCACGGTATCTAGATCGCGGATTTCGCCGACCATGATTACGTCCGGGTCTTGACGTAAGATTGAACGTAAGCCTGAGGCGAAAGTAAAATCGATCACAGGATTGACTTGCATTTGCCCAATGCCGCCGATTTCATATTCGATTGGATCCTCAATCGTGAGAATATTTTTATCTGGAGAATTGATCTGACTAAGGCAGGAGTAGAGTGTAGTTGTTTTACCGGAACCTGTTGGTCCAGTCACAAGAAAAATCCCGTGACTTTTCTTGATAATTTTTTTAATAATTTGGATATTTCTCTCGCTTAAGCCTACAGAATCAAGGTCAAATTCCATTTTGGATTTATCTAAAAGACGCATCACAATGCGCTCCCCGTAACGTGTGGGGACTGTCGAAACACGGATATCGACTTCCTGACCAGCAATGCGAATGCCGATGCGGCCGTCTTGCGGCAGGCGCTTTTCGGCGATGTTGAGGTTTGCCATGACCTTGACGCGTGAGATAATTGCCGCCTGAAAACGCTTGTCCTCGGTGTCAACATCGTGGAGCACGCCGTCAACACGAAAGCGCACGCGAAGAGCATCTTCATAAGGCTCAATGTGGATGTCACTGGCGCGCTGACTTGCCGCACGAAAGATCAAAGTATTGACGTAGCGAATAATCGGCGCATCGTCATCCTCGGCGTCAGTCACGTCAATTTTTAAAGGACTGCCGATTGTATCTTCGGTGTATTCATCTTGAGCCGAATCTAGGTCAGCGTCGCGCTCGCTCATTAAGTCACTACGTACAGTGTTAATGCTTCTCAAGATTTCTTCTTCAGGAACGACGATCACGCGAAGTGGCTTGGTGTAACAAAACTTCATCGCGTCAAGCGCTTCTAGGTTTAATGGATCAGCAACTGCGACAATAATTTCCGAGTCAGTTTCTTCAACGGGGATAGCCCGGTATTGTTTTCCCCATGAACCAATTAGTCGCGAAAATTCACCACGCACCAGTGTCTTTGGCGGGCTAATTTGTCCTAAGGTTTCACGGTATTCAATGCCTAAAAGCTCAGCGATTTCCCGCGCGGATCTTTCATTAACTGGCTTAGCTGTCGATGATTCCATTAAAGTTTATTACCCTTGCGTTTAGGACTGATACCAGGGTCCAGAGCCGAAATTAATTAATTCCTGAGGTGAAAGTTCACGATAGGCGTCCTCCGTGAGTAGGTCAGCGGCAATTTGTGAAGCCTCAGCTTGGTTAGCAAAAATTCCAAGACAGACCATGATTTCCTCAGTGCCACTCTGCGTTAAGCGGTATTTAGCACCGACTTGGAAAATATTTTTTGAGCTAGAAAATTTTACCCCAACGGTGCGCGAAGACTGCCCCAGGGTGCGCAGCACCACATAGGACTTTGGTCCAGGTAAGCTTGGAAGTTTAGGTTTTACTTTTAACTCGATAACCTCCTCGTCAGGACTTTTACTGTTAGTATTCTTGAGGGTAAGCTTGTGTGAGGCCGGCTCGTCTACTGTTGCTGTCGTGCCAGAAAGTACCTTGAGTCGCTCGTTAGTGCGATCCAGGGCGACACGCGCTTCCTGTGGAAGATTTGCTGCAGTTGAAGTATTTGGTGGTGTAATCGTGCTGGGGAGAGCTTTCGGTGCAGCAAGGCTTTCTACGACGTTGTCAATATTCTGGCTACGCAACACTTCGGAGCGATTTGGCCCATCGCCTAACTTACTAATTGCACCTTCTAAGTCATCACGCATTCTAATTGTATTATCGCGGGCCTCGTATTGGTCACGAATAATTCGTGGGGTTAAGAAAATAACCAAGTTCGTTTGACGCTGCGAATCGTCATCGCGACGGAAAATTGCTCCGAGCACCGGAATATCCTCAAGGTAGGGCACTCCACGCGAGGCACTGTTGATTGAATCAGAAATTAAACCGCCAGTTACAATCATTTGATCGCTTTTGACTTCAACGGAGGTTTCAGCTGTGCGAATTGTCGTCGTTGGGCCTTTCTCATCGTTAGCTGTGCCCGGCTGAATGTTAGAAATTTCAACAAACATCCGCAGTGATACGTAATCGCCAGCACTGATTTGTGGAGTGATCACAAGTTTGATACCTACGTCTTGGCGTTCAACTTGGTTAAAAGTATTTCCAAGATTTGTTGTGTCGGTTGAGGTGCTTGTCACAAACGGTACATTTTGACCAACAATGATTTGCGCTTCTTCGTTGTCGGTTGTCAAAATTGTCGGAGCAGAAAGCACGTTAGCATTTGAATTTTGTGAAAGCGCTTTAACCAAGACAGCCTGAGACGGCAGAGTCAGCCCTCCAGGTAAGGTTAAGGATCCTGTGCCGGCTGCAGCAATCGTTAAATCTGTAAGTGCCGTTGGATCGGAACTGAGTAAGTTGGCAAAGCCGCCCCAGTTAGTATTGGCAAACGCGCCACCTTCAGCGAGCGCTGTGGTGCCTTGTAGTTCAATGCCTGCACCTTTTGCCTTATCCAATGAGACTTCAACAATTGTCGCTTCAACCAAGACTTGACGACGCTTGACATCAAGCTCATCAATCAATGTTTTTAAGCGATTGTAGTCGGTGCGTGAGGCATTGATGATTAAAGTGTTTGTGGCTGTGTCTGCTGTTACAGAAACTTCACCTTCGAAATTAACGCGACCCTTTTTATCGCCATCGCCTGAACTTCCAGTGTTGCTTCTTGCGCGTAAGGCTTGAGAAATTCTTTCAGCAGCAGAAGTCTGAGCGAGTTGGCGATTTTCCCGGTTAATGCGTGAGAGCGAACTTCCAATTTTACTATTGGTTGCTGAAGAATCACCTGAACTACTTGAGCCGTCTCCTGAGATCACACCATTTAAAACGTCAGCGAGTTTTTCTGCGTCAGCATGTTTAAGCTTATAGACATAGAAGCGTCCACCGGAGAGATCCAGTGCGCTATCGAGTTGCTCCACTAAGGCTTTAACTTTAGTCGTCATATCGCTATCAGCAACGACAATCAGTGCATTAGTGCGCTCGTCGGGGATGATCTTTAAAGGTAGCGCACGCCCAGCTTCAACACTTTGTCCGCTAGTTTTAGTGGCGGAAGCTGGTTTAATTGCTGCGCGCATGTTGGAATTTCGCGAACTTGCTCCATCTTCTTTCTCGCTAAGTATTTCCTTGACTGTTTCGGCGATATTTTTTGCTTCAGCGTGTTGAATTGGAATAATTGTGATTTCTTGATCGCGCGGCGAAACGTCGAGGTCCTCAATTAATGTCCTCAAGCGCGTGATATTGGCCTGGGAGTCAATCAAGATTAAAGAGTTTGTACCGGAGAAGGAGTTAATGATTCCGTCTTTAGAAACGAACTGCGACAACAGCTGTTGCAAGTCCGAAGCTTTAACGAATTTTAGGCGTACTAAATGTGTCACGAGTTGATCGGAAGAATTAAGTGCCTTGCCGTCGATTGTTGGAATTGTGGTTTGCTTTGCATCCTTGGCAGGGACGACTTTCCAGACGTTATTGCCAACCGGAACAGTGGTGAAGCCTTTAAGTAAGAGCACTGAGTCAAGGATTCTCAAGCCTTCTTCAACCGTGACGGGATTCGTTAAATAAATTGTAATTTTGCCCTTGACGTTACTGTCGATGATGTAATTACGCTTAGTTAATTTGCTAAAGAGCTTTAAAAGGGTCTCGATTTCAGCGTCTTTAACGTTAAGTAGGGTTGTTGTTTCTTGAAGATTGACTGGGTCTTCTGTAGCACTTGCAGCTTCTCCAGAGTCATCTGACTGAGGATTTTCGCCTATCTCGCCTTGTGCGCCTGGGATTTCAGCTTTAGCGTGCTTGGAGATTTGTTTCTCGGCTTGCTTTTCTGTGCCTGGGACAGGCTGAGTTGCGCCTGTAATTGGTTCTTCAACTTGGTCAACTGGTACAGCTAATTTTTTACTTTCTCTTTCTGGAGCAATTGTTTCTGCACCGTAATCAGGTGCAGCCTTGCCCGGGGTGGGCAAGGCAAGGCTTAATACAATAGCAGCACCAAGACTTAACCAAAGATTGAATAGACTAGAATTGTTTCGCATTGTTTGGATCATTAGAACTTACCGAATTTGATACTGTAATGTTTTACCTTCGCCATTGCGCTCAACTTTTACCGAAATTGAACGCTCGCTGCGTAAGGTTTCAAATAATTTAATTGCTTGAGAGGGGTCTTGTACTTTGTTGTCATTGACCGACTCAATGATGTCGCCGTTTTTTAGTCCGAGCTTTTCGTAAAGACTGCCTTGGCGAATGGCAAATAACCTAAAGCCGACACTTGCGCCGTTACGAAAATAAGGCACGGCGCGAGCCTGAGATAGGAGTAGTGGTAGGTTGTTAAGTTGCTGATTTAATTCGGCTTCATCGACAGAAAAGTCTGTTTGCGAATCATCTCCACTTGCCGATGGCGTGCTTGCTACGTCGGGGCCACTTTTTGAACCTTCGGTAAGGAGTAGAGTTTCGATCCTTCCGTTATATTCAAGCTTAACGCTTTCTGCGGCGACTTCGATTAGTTTTGCTTGATTAAAAACCAGTTCATTAATTTCGAAAATATCTTGAGCTTGCTTTCCTTGATCTTCGATGATTGCTGTCGACGGAGATTTGGGATTGATGTTTGTCCCGACCAGGCGCAATTTTAATTGTGAAAGACTTGTTGTAGGAGCCTTAACTTCTTGCACGATTTTTTCAGCAAAAATATTCTTATCAATAATGATTTTATAGCTCTCAAAGGGTTGCTTTGGCTTTTCGGCGAGATTACCTAGTTGGGGATCGATCTGCATGTTGCCAAGTTGATATTCCTTTTCGGCAGCTGCTAAATAAATGCCTGTATAGTAGGCGAGAGCAATTGCTGCGAGGACAAAGATCTTAGACAAAACAGAGACAACAGTTCGGGCAGAAATCGATCCTGTCGGCAAGTTGGCGGGTAGTGCTGAGATGTAATTCTGTATCTGCATTAATCAAATCATAAATTGATAAGTCGAAGAAATAACTTCAAAATATAACTGCTTAGCAAAGAGGGCAACAAAAATTAAGTATCTACGAATGCCTCTCAGCCGGCCTTTAGTTTCAGGCTCATGGTTCTTAGTAAAATACTAAGCCCGTATAGGGTAATACTTTTAGAAGAATCTGTTATTTGATCAAGAATTTCTATGTCATGACTTGAACTAACCCAAAGCGAGTGGAGATTTGCATCGGCTTCTCGAGAAAAAATTTGAAGCTGGAGGCTCGGGCTTTCTCTAACTATTAAGACGAATTGATAAAGATTATCTGAGATGAGAGTTTTTTCACTCAAAAGGGCAATTCTCATACTAGTGTGATTAGTTTGCTCAGACCTTGTATGGTTTAAACTGAAAACTTTTGCACCCAAATCCTCGGCCAGTTTCAGGTCAGTCGGCGTGGGCCGGTCTGAACTTAAGAGTGTAATTTTCTCAATCCCAAGTGCAGCCAGATAAGGTAGCGTGCAGAAAAATGGTGCATCAACGTAGATTGCGGAAGCATTTAGTTGCTTTTGAAATGCAATACTCCAGTCAGCTAAAACGAGCTGTCGGCTGAATCTCTGTAGTTCAGTCTTCTCGAGGCTTGTAGTTGAGATCGGCATTTTACTCATCTTCAGACCTGCTGACATTGACAGCCAGGGTTTGGCTGAAACAGATATTTTTTAATTTCGCCGCTAGCAGTAGAGAATGAAAATAGTGAATTGAGTAACTCTCTGTTACAGCTTCCAGCTAGATATTTGTCACATAAATCAAGTTGCACGGCACTAATTAGTCCGGCAAAAGCCCCGAGAATGCCAAATTCCTGACAGGTAAAACAGTTTTCTTCAGCACTGTCAGATAAGTCCGTAAACGCGCAGCGCAGGCAACTGCCAGTCGGGGCAACGATCTTTACCAAGGCCTGATGTCCAGCCACGCCGGCATAAATTAGGGGGATTTGCTTGCTAGTGCAAAAGTCGTTGAGAAAAAATTTAGTTGCTACTCCATCAGTTGCATCGATAACGATTGCAGCAGCTCGCAAGAGCCGAACTGCATTTGTCTCGTCAAGGTAGGCTTCAGAAAAGGCACTTTGGCTGGCGATTTCGGGCGCAAGTGCGCTTAGCCGCTCTTCTAAAACCTTAATTTTTGGACTGCCAACGTTGGCCTGAGTATAAAAAATTTGTCGATTTAAATTAGAGTATTCAACTTTGTCGGCATCGATAAAATGCAATCTGTAGTTATTGAGTAAGTCTGGTTTGGCAAGTGCTCTGTGTAAAAAGCCGTGGCCAAGTCCACCTGCACCGACAATGACGATTTGATTTTTTGCTAATTGAGATTGCATTGGTAATTGTTATTAGCACAAAAATTAAGCATTCGCGCAGAAACGAAAAAGGCTCACCCCGGTGGGGATGAGCCTTTAACTCTAATGCTTTTTGGCAATCTAATACCTGTCGCCAAAAGTTTTTGGGTTAACGAAACTTTCGTCAACAGGTATGAATTTTTTTGTCCAGTAATCAGTTTACCGGACAATTAGGCTGAGTGCCTAGATGGCAGCTTAAACGATATTTATTTTAGCACTCAGTCTAATTTAAAGCAGCAGAAGTAAAACGAGTCATTTCGCTGACATCAACATCGGCAATGCCGAGATTCTTTGCGCGGTCACAAAGATTCGCAAGCGATACGCCGCGAAGTGTTGAATGGAAAGAGCCTTCGATTTCGGACCAGACCACGTCAATCAAATTTGCCAAGGCTGGTGCGTCTGTGCGGGTATCCTCTTGAAGACGTGGGCGTAGTGCGCGCATGACTTCTTCAAGCTTAATCTCATTTGGCTCCTTAGCTAATGAGTAGCCACCGCGAGGACCGCGCTTGCCAACAACAACGTTTGCTTGGCGTAGCTTAGCAAAAATTTGCTCTAAGAAACGCTGAGGAATGCGTTGACGTTTTGCAATTTGACGAACCTGAGCAGGACCGCCATTCAAATTGTAGGCCAAGTCTACCAAGGCCATGATTCCGTATTGTTCTTCTCTTGAAAGCTTTACTGCCATATAGTTAGCTCTTCCGATAAATGTTGAAAAAGTTAATAATTCTTCACTAAGTATTTTTGCTGCATCAAAGTAAAACATGCATTTTTGCGTGTTTTCAGTAGATTCAAGTAGGGTTGTTTCATACATGAACCTAGTCAGTTTGAATTAGCGTGAGAGTTCTAACCCTAATCGAAATAAAAAAGCAAATAGGCTTAAAAAGAATTGTTTAACTATCTGAAATTACTGAAAATAAAAAACTATTGAAGCTTGCTTGACATTTATAATTGACCGTTTTGGGGTAATTATTTTTGTGCTGTAAAACTGCCTATAAATTGATGATTCCAACCAATCTGCGAGGTTTTTCTAGTAAAAGCCACTCAAATGCCTGGTTTGATTCAATCACAATGCGACCCCTGCCAGTATCAGTTACTTTAACTGAGTTTGAATTTAGCTTGCAATCTCGTTGATCTTGACGTGAAGAGTCAGTGCTTAAAGTTATTTTTTGCGTACTCTCTTCGATTACTTCTACAGCTCCAGTAGCTCCAGTCAGGTCGACAACGAATCCAGGAAGATTAGAGTTTGGTAGCGCGCAAGATAAATTACTCACGGCACTTGTTGCTGATGAAGATGTATTTTGTGCAAGTTGTGTTTGCTCGGCAGCAGCAATTTTTTTACTTGCTGTAGTTTTACTGGTGCTAACTTTATTTGCAGTTTTATTTTGCGAAAGCTTAGAAACAGTTGGCAGCTCTCGGGCAAGTAAGCGTAAGCGTTCTGCGAGTTGGTCATTTTCTGCAGTTGCTGCAGCCTGTCGGATCGCCGGCGCGTCACTTTCAACTAGGCCGTATTGTGGTTTAAAGTCGGCGAGGCGCTGCTCAGCATCGGCAAGGGCAAGTTGAGCGATCTGGGTGTCAGGATAATTTTCAGCGAGATATTGATAGCGTGCCCGTGCAGCCTGATTTTGATTTTGGCGCAAGTAAAAATCGGCAACAATCGCTTCTGCGCGTGCTAGCTTTTCACGAATCCCGCGGGTGCGTGTTTGTGCAATCGCGGCGTATTCTGTATCAGGAAAATCTTTAATTAGACCTTGATAACGTGTCAGCGCATTTTCTAGTGGAGAACGGTCACGCTTAATTCCTTGGTGCTGCTCTTCGTAACAACGTGCGATTTGATAGCGCGCGTAAGCTACGGCTTCATGTTGTGGATGCAGCTTTAAAAATTCTTCATAAGCCTGTAGCGCGGTTAAATAATCGCTCGACTGGAAGTAGGCATCGGCCATTTTAATTTCAGCAAGTTCTGCATAATAGCCTTTGGGGTAATTATCACGTAATTCACTCCAGTTCTCACGAGAGACTTTAAAGAGCCCACGATCATAGTAGTTAGTTGCATCAGAAAGTAGTGAATCTTCGCTGCGGCTAGGAGCCTTTAAGAGCTCTGCAGGCTGGCTTTTGTCTTTAGTAGAGCAAGCTGAAGTCAAGCCAAGGCTGGCGCAGAGAAAACCACAAAGTAATATTTTTGTGGGACCAAAAAGTTTGTCTTCAATGCGGCGTAAACGTTTACGGAGCTCCGGTAGGGTCTTTAGTGTAGCATAAACTTTGCGCCATAAATTACTTTCCATATACGGATATCCTGCGATTTCAGCCTGAGCTTCGACATTGCCATGCACGCCTGTACCGGCAGCAATTCTTGCTCCAGCACCGATGTTGATATGATCGGCCACTCCAGCCTGGCCACCTAAGACGCTTCCATCTCCAATTTTAACACTGCCTGAGACACCGACCTGGCCACAGAGAATAACAGACTTACCAAGTTCACAATTGTGTCCGACCATGACGAGATTATCAATCTTACTTGAGGCGCCAATGCGCGTCTCGCCGAGCATTGCGCGGTCGACAGTGGAATTTGCCCCAACATCTGCGCCAGACTCGAGCACGACTGTGCCAATATGTGGGATGCGCAGTAGTTTGCCCGAGCTGTCGGGCACTAACCCAAACCCATCGCCACCGATGATTGCGCCATTTTGGATGATCGAATCACCCTTTAAAATTACAAATTCGCGGATTACTACACCCGAATGCAGGATTGAGCCTTGGCCAATGTGCGCACCAGGGTAAATCACGACATGGGGGAAAATTGTGACATCATCCTCGATTGTGACATTTTCAGAAATTACACTAAACGCCCCGATATGAATTTTCTTGCCGAGCTTTGCAGTCGGGTGAATTTTCGCAGTTGCATCAATTTCTCGATGCGTAAGCAGCTGTGGCGCAAACTGTTGGGCGAGCATGGCGACTGTGCGCATGACGTCGTTGACGATAATTTGTGTAGTCTTCAGGGCAGGTATTGGGGCTGCTACGACGAGTGCGGCGGCCAGCGAATCTCCAGCTTTTTCCAGGTAAGACTGCCCCAAGCGCGTCGAACTGGAACTACGCACGAAGGATAAATCTTCGGCAGTTGCCGATTCTAGTGGTTTTAGTGCATGGATTCTGGGCTGAGATGTTCCAATCACCTGTGGCGTTCTGCCATTTTGAAATTCAGTGATTAAATTAATAATTGTTTCGAACTCTAACTGCTGTGTTACGGGCATTTGAATCTATCAACTGATACGCCTAGTTATTCTTGCTAGCATGGGCTGAGGATTGTTTCAGGGAAACTTTCATCCTGACGAATCGCGCAGCTTGAAGCTAGCGTTCAAGCACTGGAGGAATCTATAATTTATAATAACTTACAGGCAAGTCTTTCGATTGAGATAATTTTCTTCGATTAGTAGATAAATATGCTATATGAATGAGCAGTTAAACCTATGACGACAGAGTCTGCCGCAAAAAAGCTCCCGAATTTATTGACTTTTGCACGTATTTTGTGCGTGCCATTTTTTGTGATTTTGCTCGTTGACCCGACACCTGCTGAGCGCTTAATTGCAACTGTAATTTTTATCATCGCCTCGTTAACCGACTGGCTAGATGGCTATTTAGCGCGACTTTACCATGTAGAAAGCTCGCTCGGCGCATTGCTCGATCCACTCGCTGACAAAATTCTTACGACAGCAGCTCTAGTTATGCTTGCTGCGACGCCAGATCCTCGGAGTATTCCCGCCTGGATTGTGGTCTTGATTCTCTCCCGTGAATTTATCATTTCGGGCTTACGTTCGTTGGCTGCATTGAATCATACGGTTGTGCCGGCATCGGAGTCAGCTAAGCATAAAACTGCGTTTCTGATGTGCGCCTTGATTTTATTACTTGTCCACGATCGTTACTTTATTTTAGGGTATTTAGTTGATTTTTATCGAGCTGGAATGCTGATTCTTTGGCTTGCTTTGATTTTATCAGTCTATAGTGGCATCGATTACATGATCCGACTACGTAGGGTGTATTTGACCTAGAAAGATGTTATACCAGTTTGGCTGCAAGTCTCAGGCAGCGTTGTTTCCGAGGAGTATTGCTTATGCGCCATCCAATTTTTCATCAGTTACTCAGCCATACTCCAGCTCCAGTTCGTTTTCTGCTGGGCACTGACCGTCACATCGGCGAGGAGTTGAGCACTGCAGAAAAAGATTATCGTGAAACACGTGTGGCAATTGTGCCTAACGATATTGCTTCATTAATCGAGGCTTGGCGCGCGGCGGGGATGAATCCGGAAGTCAAAGTCGTAGAAGGCGCAGGGGAGCAATCTGGGTTTGCTAATAACGAGTATGTGCGTGCGGGAGCGCAGATTATCTCTGAAGCGGACTTAACCGGGTCGACTACCTGGTCTCCAGATATTGTACATGCATTAAAAGAGCCAAGCGCATACGAATTAAAAATCCCGGGCAAATTTATGCGCATCGGCGCACTCCATGTCCGCGATGTTTCTAAGCATAGTGCTTATGTGCATCTATATCGCTCGACTGCTTGTATTATTGATGGCTCGGAAATGGGCGGCTACGCCTATACAATTCGTGGCGGCGCGCCAATTCCACTTCGGCAAAGTATGTCGGCTTTCGCTGGAACACTTGGCGGAGAAGACGTAGCAATGCATTTATCGCAAGTTAAAAACGCGCCAAAAAAAGTCGTTGTCTGTGGCTGCGGAGTAGCAGGAGAAGCAGCGATTAAGGCTTTGATTTATTCTAACCAAGCTGAAAACTTAACAATCCATATGCTCGATGCTCGACCTGAGGCTTTAGCTAGAATTAAAGCATTAGCTAAGCCGGGAGTGACCTTCACAGGGCGCGCGGCAAATACGCTGATGCGGCGTGATTTAGAAGGCGCTCAAGCACTGATTATCGCGGCTTATAAAGATCCCGAACAGCCCTCGATTTGTAATCTTAGAGACCTGGAGGGCATGCAGAAAAATTCTTATATTGTAGATATCTCTGCCGATGAAGGCCCTTCAATTGCAGTTGACGGACTAAAGGGATTAGATGGAGAAGAGGCGCGTAAGCATGTGGCAAAAGTGCTAGAAGCATGCGGACACAGCTATGCAGCTGATACGCATATGCCAAGACGAGATCCACGACGCGCCTCAGAGTCACACAGTCGAGCTGTTTGGCCTTATATTTATACGCTAGGAGTTTTAGTCGGAGCCTTGGGCGGGTCAGAACAGGCGGCGCACTACTTAAAGACCAAGCATTTACATTCCAAGGCTAAAACGCGAGGATATTTTGACTTAATGATTGATGACCTGGCTGCAGGATTATTTAATTTCAAGAACGAAATCGTTCACCGTGTTGTTAAGGCCGACCCTGAACTACATAACAAAATTCGTGAATTGAGCATTCATCCGGAGTCTTTTGAACCTGGGCTTAGTCCCAGCGTATAAGCGTTGCTCTAACTCAAGATCTCTGAAAGTTTTTGCAGCGCCTCTTTCGATCCCAGCACAATCATCGTTGCTCCAGCCTCGATTGCAGTATTAGCTTCCGGGTTAAAATGCATATCTCCAGATGCAGAAATATATGCTGCGATAATTGCTCCGGTGCGAGTGCGCAGATTGGATTGTTGTAAGGTTTGACCGACCAGTGGGCAATTGTCAGGAACTTGAATCTCTTCAATCACAAGTCCGCCACCAGTTGTTTCACGACCTGCAGTAATATCTAAAAAATCACTCACATGTGGCCGAGTGAGACTTTGTGCAATACGCGATCCAGCGACGCGGTAAGGTGCAAGAATACGGTTTGCCCCGGCACGTTTCAAGCGGGTTTCGCCGGTTTCATCTTCGCTTCTGGCAACGATCAGCAAATTTGTGTTTAACTCGCGTGCACATAAAATCGTATAAACATTATCTGCATCAGTAGAAAGTAGGCTTAATAGTGATTTGGCCCGATTGATACCAGCTGCAAATAAAACAGCATCCTCTGAGGCATCTCCGTGGATATGTAAAATGCTATCTTGCTTTAGTTTTTCAACTTCAAACAAGTCTTTTTCAACAACTACGAAATCTTGCTTTGCTTTCTGTAGCTCACGCACCACACTTTGCCCTAATCCGCCATAGCCGCAGACGATAATATGATTATTCAGTGATTGAATTGCTTTCATAGTTTTGCGTAACTCCCTGATTTGTCCAATTTCACCTTCAATCACAGCTCGTGTCAGAACTGATAATGAATAGGCTGCCATGCTGACGCCGGAAGCGATGAGTGTTATCGTAAAAATTCTACCATAGGGTGATAAATCGTGAACTTCTCTAAACCCTACGGTGGATAAGGTAATAAACGTCATGTAGAGTGCGTCAAGCGGACCCCAGCCTTCAATTACGATATAGCCGCACGTGCCCATTAGAATTAGGGCTACTATGATCGCCAGCGAAAAATATAGTTTGCGTAGTGGTGTATCAAAGTCGCTGGCAGCGTGAACATAGCGCAGCTGTTTTACGGTATTTTTTGTAGTGCTAAAATCCAACTTTCCTCGAACGTAAGGTTTTGTAGACCTACCGAAATTGGCGGGCTGTTTACAATCTAGCTCACGATAATGTAATAATAAACCCTGGAAGTTCAATAGAGGTATTAATCTTGTCTTCAACATTACGTGAAAGAATCGCTGAAGCGTTACGTGAGTCCATAATTAAGGGGGAATTAAGGCCCGGGTCGAGGTTACAGGAAGTTGATATTGCTGTGGCTTACAACACTAGTCGCACGCCAGTGCGCGAGGCTTTTCGCCAGCTCGAGACTGAAGGTTTCTTGCAGATCCGCTCTCGTCGCGGAGCTTTTGTGACTCAAGTTACGCCTAAAGATGTAAGAGAGTTTTACGAACTGAAGAGTGTGCTAGAATCTTATGCCGCCAAGCAGGCTGTAACGCGTTTAACTGATGCTGACATTGACCGCATGTCGCGTTTGAATCGTGAACTCAAGCGCCTGTATGAAGAGCAGCGCTATACTGAGATGATTGCAATCCATAACGAATTTCATGAAATTTTTGTGCGTGCCTGTGGAAACGATAGGCTTACGGGGCTGATTACTTCGCTGGTGAAGCAATTTATTCGTTTTCGTATTGCCGTGAGTCACACAGATGCAATTCTTGAAAGTATTGAGGTGCATGACCGGATTATTCGAGCATTCCGTGAACGTGACGGTGAGCGGGTGGCAGAGCTTGTCGCTCATAACTCGGCTCAGGGTGCAAATAATCTAATCCAACGGATGCAAATACAGGTCAATTAGCCTGAGCGACTGACTTAATCTAGCCTAGTACCTGGCCTTTTTAGGTAGATATTATTAAGTTTTTTCTCTTGAAATTTTCTCTTAAAAATCACACATCAGCACTGGCCTTTTCTTATTAGATAGGCTAGTTACTACAGGAAATTTAAAGTAAATAACCGATAATAAACATGCGCATTAAACGTATTGAGATATTTGGATTTAAATCGTTCTTAGAGCGATTTAGCTTAACTTTTGATCAACCAATGATCGGCATCATCGGCCCAAATGGCTGCGGTAAGTCAAACGTTGTTGATTCGTTACGCTGGGTGCTAGGCGAAACTAACGCCAGGCAACTACGTGGCAGCACCTTAGAGGATTTAATTTTTAACGGCACACAGACGCGGCGTCCACTTGGGATGGTTGAAGTCTCACTGACTTTGAAAAACAGTGAGCCGGCTCTAAGCTCTCACGCGTATACACAACAGACCCAATCAAATGTTGTTCCACTACGTCCCGAATACTCACAGCCGGAGTTTCAAGAAGCTACAGCGGAGCTCGGCGCAAGCACTGCAAATTCCGTTGAATTGAGTTCAAGCTTTAAAGAGGCATTTCCGGAACTCCTTTCAGCTGCTGAAATTGAACTTACGCGAAGACTTTATCGCTCTGGAGAGAGTGAATATTTAATCAATAAAATTCCCTGCCGACTACGAGACTTTATTGAATTTTATCGTGTGCTTGGTTTGGGGCCGCGGGCGTTGAGCATTGTTGAACAGGGGCAAGTTGGAGATGTGATTTCACGTAAGCCTCAGGAGTTGCGTGAGTTAATCGAAGAAACGGCTGGGATTGCAGGATTTCGTGCAAAAATTGAGGTTTCTGAGCGTGAATTACGAACTACTGCGCAAAATATTTTACGGCTTGAAGACATCTTGCGTGAAGTTGAAAAGCAAGTTGCCACACTGCGTCGCCAAGCAAAGCGCTTGGAAAATCGCAAACGCTTACAAGAAGAATTAGTTGGTAAAGAGAACGACTTATTTAATTATCGCTCTGCGACATTAGTTTCCAAGTCTAAAACCGCCCGCGAGCGTGTGACTGACTTAACAGATCAACTCGACAAGAAGACCTCCGAATTAAATCAGTCAAACCAAACCTTAACAGCGCAGGAAGCAGAGCTTACAGCACTCGAAGATCGCTTAAAAGTGCTTCGTTTTGAGTACGAGTCAATCGTTTCTGAACTTGAGAACCGCCGTGAAAATGAGCATGCTAGAAGAATCGAGTTGGCCCAGGCTGAAGCTGAACTTAAGTCAATGCATGAGCGCAGTGCGGGCATTGGTGCGAAAATCCAAACCCTCAGTAATGAACGCGATGCACGTGAGAAGGTTAAAGCCGAAGCTAGTCTTAAACTAGCCAATTTAGTGGCGGAGCGTGAACGAGTACTTAGTCGTCGTGCGGAACGTGATTTTGAAGTTAGTGATAAGCTGCGGATTGAGTTGCAGGATCTTTCAGGAACGGAACGCAGTCTCACTGAACAACTAGAAGCATTAAAAATCGAAATCGCTCAATGTGAAGGCGAGATTCAGGCCTTTGAAAATCACTTACGCGAAGGTCTTTCACGTTCGGCAGACGATCCTAAGGCTAAAGAATTACTCAGCCATGTGCTCGAGGCTGAAGGGTTGCAATCTGTCTATGCACTGATTACTGTTCCTGCCGAGTATGAAAGGGCGCTTGCGGCGTGCCTCGCAGAGAAAACCACTTATTTTGTGACTCATGATGTGCAGCGTACTGCTAAGGCTCATGGCGAGAATCTAAAGATGCTCGACCTTAAAGTGGGCTTTGTCGGTAAGTCTTCAAATACATTTACCGATCAAGATAGCATCGACCGAGTTCTTGAAGCGTATCACGGGGTCGTGCAGTTATCGAAAATAGTAAAGATCGAAACTGGTTATAGCGAAGCGATTAAACCACTACTTGAACATGCTTTTGTTGTGAAAGATACAAATCAGGCCTTTGATTTAATTGCCACGTTTAGGGCAGAGAATATTTATCAAATATTTTGCGTTACTCCTGATGGCGTGCGTATTACCGAAACAGAATGGTCGTTACCGGACAGGCGCGAGGCCTTGCTTTCATTAAGACGATTGCAGGATGAAAAGCAACAGTTAAGATCAAAGCTCGGGGAACTTGTGATTGCCAAGGAAGCTGAGCGTTCTGAAACAACACAATTAGTATTACGACTGCGTGAAGAAATTACTCGCGAAGAAGAGCGTCTCGACCAGGCATACACTGAGGAATTAAATCGTCTCAGTTCTGAAATCGGTTCACTTGAAGGACTTGCTAATTTTGAAACTAAGCGTAACGGTGAACTTGGGTTAGAAATTTCTTCGTTACAAAATGACCTAGCTCAAATTTCTAGTACGATTGGCAATTTAAGTGCCTTGCTTGCGCCACAAATGCAACATACAGATCACGAACGTAGTCTTGAAGAATTAAACTCTCAACGTGACAAATTACATCAAGATCTTGAGCAGTTCGAAACTAAGCGACAAACACTCCGCGAAAATGTTGTTGGATTGCGCTTAGCTCTCGACCAGCAGCGTCGTGAGCGTGATGAAATTTACTTTGCGCATAACCAAGAAGGTGTTGCGCTTGAACGCTTCGATGTGCAGGGGCGGTATTTAGTGGAAAACATGCTCCAGAAATACGAGGGTAATTATCAATTGCCTAGTTTAGAGACTGCATTGAGCTTGCTTGATGGTATCGAGCCAAATGAAAATTATGAAACAAGCTTAGAAGAAGAGATTCAGAACATTGGGCGACGACTTGAGCGCGAAGGCGGCGTCGATCCAGAAGTTGCAGATCAGTATTTACTCGAAAAAGATCGCTTTGAAAAACTCGAATTACAATACACGGATTTAAAAGAAGCTAAGACTAGCTTAGAAAAAACGATCGCTGAATTACGTGAAATTTCAAGTAATCGATTTATTGAAACTTTCGAGAGTGTGCGTGGGCATTTCGAAGATTTAGTGCCGCGCCTTTTTGGTGGCGGTTCGGGAACGATTGAGCTTGTGGGAGAAGGAGATTTATTTTCTAAAGGTGTGCAGATTTCTGTGCGTCCTCCAGGGAAGAAGCTACGCAGTTTAGAACTAATGTCGGGGGGTGAAAAGGCGCTTTCTGCGACAGCACTACTACTGGCAATGTTTTTACACCGGCCAACGCCAATCTGTGTGCTTGATGAAGTTGATGCACCGCTTGATGATGCAAACCTGGAAAGATTTTTACGCTTAATCCGAGAGATTTCTGATCGTACGAATTTTTTAATTATCACGCACAACCATGCCAGTATGTCAGCGATGGATCGCTTAATTGGCATTACCATGCAGGAAAAAGGTGTAACTAAGGCACTCTCAGTCACGCTCGATCAAGCAGTAGAGACTCTTGAGCAGGCCCAAATGATGTAACATAACCCTGCACTAGTGGTTGCAGGGTTTGACTGAGTGATTAAATATGCTCTTTTCTGATCTAGTTTAAGCAATCTGTCTAACCGTTCAGCAAGAGGCAACAACAATTTTTAACTCTAAGCATTAAATTAATGGAAATGGACTTAATTATTCTTTCAGACATATTGATCAGTGATCGTCAAACTTTAGTGGCAGTGCTACTACTACTTGCCACTTTATTGGCAGTTTTAATGTACGTGCGAATTGCGCGTAAACGTCAAGTTATTGAGTCCACTCTAGAACAAACTCAAGCGCAAGCGACTGCAAAATCGAGCGGCAAGGTTGCTGTAAATATTGAGCAAGCGACTGTCCCACAAACTACTCAGACTAGCGCCTTGAGCGCGCCAATCGTTGCTGATGCTTCTGTCCTTTTGGAGACTAAGCAAGACTTCATGGCAAAGACGCGCACAAATGTTTTTGGACGTCTGAGAAACTTATTTACGTCGCAAAGTGTAAATTTTGAAAGTGCAAAAACACAGATTGAAGAAGCTCTATTGGCCGGTGACTTAGGTGTTAAAACCACAGATTTAGTGCTTGCTGCGGTAGCGCAAAACTCAAAGCTCGATCGCAGTAGTTTTTTTCAGGCAGTCCGTACTGTATTAATTGAAATTCTGACAAAGGCTGAAGTGGGTGATTTTTTCGCAAAATTTATGCCGCGCTCAGGACTAAAGGTAATTTTATTGGTTGGTGTAAATGGTGCAGGGAAGACGACTACGCTTGGAAAGCTTGCAAATCAATTTCAGAACCGGGGGCTCAGGGTTTTAGTTGCTGCTGGGGACACGTTTCGTGCTGCTGCTACTGAGCAGTTATCGGTTTGGGCAGAACGCTCAAAGGTGGAAATAATTTACGGTGCTGAGAATGCTAAGCCTGCAACAATTGCCTATCAGGCAATTCATCAGGGACTTGATGAAAATTTTGATGTTGTCTTAATTGATACGGCAGGTCGCCTGCAAAATCGGCTGAATTTGATGAATGAGTTAAAGTCGCTAGCTGAAATCATTAAACGTGAGTTGCCGGGGGCTCCGCATGAAACCTTGTTAGTAGTTGATGGGACGACAGGAAACAATGCTTTAGTGCAGGCGCGTGAATTTTCGGCAATCGTGCCTGTGAGTGGAGTTGTTGTAACAAAGCTGGATGGTTCAGCTAAGGGTGGTGCTGTAGTTGGAATCAGTCACGAATTAAATTTGCCAATTACCTTTATTGGCATTGGTGAAAAGCTTGCAGATTTGCGCCAATTTAAAGCGCAGGACTTTGTCGATTCATTGCTTGATTTGACTTCATTTGATCTGCGCACGACTGCAGAAAATCTATCAGCGCAGTCAGAAGCTCCTGCTCAAAGCAGCGTGTCGGAACAGACTGGTATCCAGCGAGCGGCGCGTAAGCGCAAAGAGCAATCATCGCAGATTGTCTAGTTTAGAGCGTTTCACGATTTGTCAAAGTCGTAGCTTGCCCTCGTCTGCGGCGAGATAAATATTTATTGCTAAAAATGAATCTCCATAACTAAAGTAAATCACTTGCAGGAGGATGCACTTGATTTAATGAAACTACGCACGTGCTTATATTATTTAGCGACAATTGTAATTGGATTACTCTGTTGTCGCGATTTGCTCTACGGGGCAATTCAAGAACCAGCGTTGACCAACGCGGGGCATTCTTGGGACTACAATATTTGGAGAACGGTTGCACTGGCCAGATCGCTACGTAGTTTGAGCTTGGGCGGTTGGGTAGCAGATTTCGGCTTTGGTTATGGCTATCCGTTATTTACATTTACCGCGCCGGGGGCCTATCTATTTCCAGCGTTACTATACAATTTAGGAGTTGATGTTAATCGTGCGCTTGCTTGTACGTGGATTTTGATCTTTGTTAGCGTTGCTCCACTGTGTTTTTTTTCGACACGTAAAATTTTTGGTAATAAGTCAGCTTTGCTGGTGAGTATTTTATATTTACTTGCTCCGTATCACTTTACCGATGTTTTTGTGCGGACAAATCTAAGCGAGACCCAGGTATTTTTGTATTTGCCGCTCCTTTTTTATGGGCTGACAACGGATGAAATTAAACGAAGTTACGCAATTATCTGGGCAGGGCTAGCGATTGCTGCTGTAGCATTGACGCATTTACCATCAATTATTCTAGTCTTAGTGCCGTTTACTATATTTAGCTTAGCCAGTGGGGGTAGGGTATTCTATCGCTTTGCAGTTGCGATAGTTGGCGGGCTAATTTTTGCAAGTCCGTTTCTATTGCCAGCGCTTTTATATCTTGATGAAGTGCGTGGAGCGGCGGGTTTATTGGAGGATTACTACAGTTATCAGCATCATTTTGTGTATTGGTTTCAGTTGATTAGTAGCTACTGGGAGCGTGGGGCAAGTTCCGATGGTCCGTTTGATACAATGAGTTTTTCGCTGAGTGCGTGGATTGTCGTGGCTGGGTTACTCTCGTTGTTACAGGCTGCGAAAGCTGATGCTAAGGCTGCTCAAAAATTATCTGAATCTCAAGTCGTTATTTTTGCGGGTGTATTGACGACAGTGTCGACGACTTTTCTGATGACAGCTGAGTCTGGATTGATTTGGCAGCACATTGCTCCATTGGCGATGGTTCAGTTTCCGTGGAGATTTCTAATGCCCACGTCTTTTTTCCTTGGGCTTAGTTGTGCAAATTTCCCGGATTTTTTTGTAAAAAGATTTGGGCGTTTTGGTGATTTGTCGATGTTGTGCTTGTGTGGGTTCCTTTTCTATTCGCAGTGGGACTATGGGGTGGTTGTGAAGTATGACCGGATTGACAGGGGTGAGCTGACGAGAGAGCAAATTATCAAGCGCGGAATTTATACGACGAATTCGCATGAATTTTTACCAAAGGCGGTGAAAAGGGTTCCGAGTGGAGGTGAGGTGCGGCAGGGGGTTGCGGAGTTTTATTATAGGGGAAGGGGGAGGATGGAGGGGAGGGTTGTGTGGG